>NZ_JBHZBH010000011.1:0-188775 GCF_042754765.1 Nonomuraea sp. NPDC059194
TTCGGCCGCGCCAACCTCGACCTCCTCCGGACCATGATCCTCCACAACTGAGCGTCACCGATGACGACCCGACCCCATGGAGTGAGACAGAGCCACTTTCTGATGGCCGCTTACACCTGCAGGGGGCACTCGCGATCTACCTAGCAAAACACGCATTGACCTGCAGAGATGCAGGTCTTTTGTGTTTCTGGGATGTGCCACCGGATGCGGCCGATGGCAAGCATGCGCCCGTGATCACGTACCATTACGTACCGATCTTGCCGGCGATCTCGTGGCCGTGGAGCAGCATGCCTCCCTGGCCCGATACGCCCACGTTTCTCCTGAGGCCTTGGCTCGCCGGCAGGGAGGCCGGGATCCGGCGGCCGGCCGAGGCTGACCCTGGGATCTCGCGTCCAGAGTGGGTGAGGTGCGGCCAGGTGCTGGTGAGGATGGTGCAGACGCTATCGGGAGCACGTTGGCCGGATCGACCGTGGCGGCCCGCTGCTGGAGGGTCTGCGGGGGCGGCGCGGGTGGCCAGTAGCTCGGTGATGCGCTGGTTGAGCTCTTCCGGCTTTTCCAGGTGGGTGTCGATCAAGGTGGCGACGTGCTAGCAGGGCGGCCGGCCCGCGTCACGGCTGGCCAGCATGCCGCGGATCGAGGACGCTCACGTGCGGATGCTGCTCAACCTGGCGGTGGCCCACACAGCACACCGAGGCGTGCCGTGCATCCCGAACGCCAGAGCCTCTAGCCAGGCGTCTGTGTTCGGCTGACGGGATCAGGCCGGAGGCTTCGTTGCGCGAGGTCGCATTCTGGCATCGATGGACGATCCATCCGCAGCGGTTCGAGCCGTTCGCCCGCGCCTACGGCGTGCGGTGAACCGGTTGTGACGCTGGCCAGGTCATGGGTCGAGCGTGGCCGTCGCTTCCAGCAGCAGGTCGATCAGGGGCTGGGCGGCCGCGGTCAGCTGGTACATCACGAGCTTGCCGTCTCGGCGGGAGGTGGCCAGACCCGCGGTGCGCAGGGCTCGCAGGTGGTGGGAGACCAGGTTCTGGCTGAAGGCGCAGACCCAGGCCAGGTCGCACACGCACATCTCGCCTCCGGCGGCCAGCGCCAGGGCGACGCGTAGCCTGGAGGGGTCGGCCAGGGCTTTGGCCCGCTCGGCGGCCGAGGTGAGGTTGTGTTCTCCTGCCAGGCGGGCGCGGACTTGCTCGGCGTGTGGGAGGTCGAGGCAGAGAAGGTCGCATCGCTCGTCTGTCACCCGGTCACGGTAACAGCGCCCGCCGCGTCCTTCCGGCTTGGGCTGCGTGCGGCCGCCGCCCGGTCAGACCGCTGCTCATATCAATGTCCGTTAGATTGAGGCGACATGGTGCGGGGTGAGGGGGACGGCGTGTCGCGACAGGACAAGCAGGGCGAGGGTCCGCGCGCGAAAGTCGATGCCATGCGGGCACCCGAGCAGGGCGCTACCGTCCGCCGCCGCAATCTCGCTGTGACGGTCACGGTGATCGCCATGTTCGTCGTAGTGTGGCGGTCGTCTTCGCCGTCAACAGGTTCGGCTCCAGCGCCGGGCAGCCCGGCAACGCTGGCGCAGCGGGCGCGGCGGCGGCGCAGCTGGTGCGCCCGGACAGCCACCGGCTGCAGACCGCGTCGGACGGCAAGGTGACGCTGGTGGAGTTCCTGGACTTCGAGTGCGAGGGCTGCCGGGCCGTCTTCCCCGCGGTGGAACAGCTGCGCAAGGACTACGCCGGGAAGGTCACGTTCGTGGTCCGCTACTTCCCGCTGCCCGGCCACTTCAACGCCGAGCGGGCCGCCCGCGCGGTGGAGGCCGCGGCCCAGCAGGGCAAGTTCGAGGCGATGCACCGGCGGATGTATGAGACCCAGACCCAGTGGGGCGAAAAGCAGGTGCCCGCCGACGACGTCTTCCGCGGATTCGCCAAGGACCTGGGCCTGGAGATGGCCGCCTGGGAGAAGGCGTATGCCGATCCGGCCACGCTGAGGCGGATCAAGGCCGACGTCGCTGACGGGCAAGCCGCCGGCGTGGAGGGCACCCCGGCGTTCTTCCTCAACGGCAGCAAGCTCCAGCCCAACTCGATGGAGGAGTTCAAGGCGGCCATCGATGCGGCGCTCGCCCAGTAAGACCGCGGCCGCCGCCTCTGCCGTGAACGTCGACCGCGCGGCCCCCGCCCCCCGTCCCTCTGCGAGCGGGCCGTTTCCTCGCCTGTTGCCCGTCCTGCTGCTGATCGGCGGTGCGATCGGCCTGCTGGCCTCGTTTGTGCTGACGATCGAGAAGATCGCGTTGCTGAAGGACGCGGCCTATGTGCCCAGCTGCAGCATCAACCCGGTGCTGTCGTGCGGGTCGATCATGCGCACGCCGCAGGCGGAGGTGTTCGGATTTCCGAACCCCCTGCTGGGCATCGCCGGCTTCGCCGTCGTGGCCGGGCTCGGCGCCGCCCTGCTGGCCGGTGCCCGGTTGGCGCGCTGGTTCTGGCTCGGCCTGCAGGCCGGCGTCACCGCCGGAGCGGTGTTCGTGCACTGGCTGATCGTCCAGAGCCTGTACGAGATCGGCGCGCTGTGCCCCTACTGCATGGTGGTGTGGGCGGTCACCATCCCGCTGTTCTGGTACGTCACCCTGCACAACCTGCGCCAGGGCCACCTGCCCGCCCCCGCCGGAGCGCGCCGGGCAGCCGAGGCGGTCATCGGCTATCACAGCGTGCCGCTGACGGTCTGGTTCCTGGCAGTCATCGGTCTGATCGGTGTGCGGTTCTGGTCCTACTGGAGCACCCTGATCTGAGGCTGTCGGCCATCATCGCGCCGCGGGCGCCTGCGGGCAACGCGCCCCGGGGTCCGGCGGCGATGACCGCCCAGACCGACCACAACTGAGGGAGAACGTGCCGCGTGGGCGCCAACCATTCGCATCACCCGGCCGGGCCGAGCCCACGAGGCGCCGTGATCGCAACCGTGGTGGTGATCGTTGCGCTGGCGCTGGCCACGCTGGCCGCACTGCTTTGGATGTGGCCCGCCGCCCCACCAGGCCCGGCCGACGCCGTGGGCCAGGCGTCGCAGGCGCAGGCCGGGCTGCAACGCCTGACCGGGACCATCACCGCCATCACGTTGAAGAAGTGCCCCAAGACGCCCCCGCCGGATGGGCTGGCGGAAGGAGAGATGGCGCCGCCGGATCCGGCCACCTGCGGCAGCGCCGAGGTGGAGTTGACCAGCGGAGTGCAGAGCGGCGAGCGCATCACCACCCAGCTGCCCAGCGGTCCCGGCGCGCAGCGCTTCAGCGTGGGCGATGACATCCGGCTGGTCTACTCGCCCGAACCGATCCTGAAGGTCTCGCCGTTCCAGATCTCCGACCACGACCGCTCATCGCCGCTGTGGCTGGCCGCAGCCGCCTTCGTGCTGGCCGTGCTCGCCTTCGGCCGCTGGCGCGGGCTGAGCGCGCTGGTCGGGCTGGCCATCACCTTCGTACTGTTGCTGGCTTTCGTCATCCCGGCGATTCTGGCCGGGCAGTCGCCGCTGCTGGTGGCCATCATCGGCGCCGCGGCGATCATGCTGTCGGTGCTGTATCTGACCCATGGCTTCACCATCACCACCTCGATGGCGATCGTGGGCACTCTGTTCAGCCTCGCCCTGACCGGCCTGCTGGCCTATGCGGCCATCGACCTGGTGCGGCTGAACGGCATCACCGACGAGAGCTCCTTCTACCTGGACACCAGCTACCGGATCAACACCCAGGGCCTGCTGCTGGCCAGCATCCTCATCGGCTCGCTCGGCGTGCTCGACGACGTCACCGTCACCCAGTCCGTCACCGTCGCCGAGCTCGCCCACGCCAACCCCGGCTACCGCTTCGCCCAGCTGTATCGGGCCGCCGCGCGGGTCGGCCGCGCCCACATCGCCTCGGTGATCAACACGATCATCCTGGCGTACGCGGGTGCGTCGCTGCCGCTGCTGTTGCTGATCAGCGTCGGCGACCAGGGACTGGGTGAGATCGTCACCAACCCGGTACTGGCCCAGGAGATCGTCCGGGCCGTGGTCGGCACTCTCGGGCTGATCGCGGCGGTGCCGATCACCACCGCGCTGGCCGCCCTGGCCCACGCCCGCGGCGCGGGTTCCGGTCACGATGACGGCCCGCCCCGCGCCCGACACCGGCGCGGGCACGAAGCGCTGCCGGATCGGGTGGCCTGAGCCAGTTGGGCGCCCTCAGGGCGACTGGAGCACGGCGGCCAGGTCGGCGGGCATCGGCATGGGCTGGGTCAGGCTGACGCGGGCGCGGCCGGTGTTGCCTTCGGGGTAGCGGCCCAGCGCCGAACCCGGCGCGGCGACGATGATCCGTATCACTTGGCCGACGGCTTCGCGGCGGTCGCGCTGGGCGATGGCCAGGGCGAACATGGCGATGTGGTTGCAGGTGTGCGGCCAGGGCCAGGGCTGGGAGATGATGTGCGCCCGCTCCAGGTGCCTCCAGCGGGCCTCAGGCTCGATGGCGGCGCGGGCGGCGTTCATCTCGTTGGTGTAGGCGGCCCGCACGCGGGCGGGCATCCGGCGGCCGATCATCAGTCGTCCTTTCGGTCGGTGGAGCAGCAGCCGTCGGCGCATCCGGCCGAAGCCGAATCCGAGGCTGCTCCAGAGGCAGGTGCAGCGGTGGAGGTGCCGGCGGCCAGCGGGTTCGGGGCGCAGCAGGCGTCCCCGCGCCAGGCCTCGCGGCCTTCCTTGACCGCCACCGCGGCGATCACGAGCGCGGCGATGGGGTCGGCCCATGACCAGCCGAACAGGCTGTTGAGCGCGAGGCCGACCAGGAGCACCGCCGACAGGTAGGTGCACAGCAGGGTCTGCTTGGAGTCGGCCACGGCCGAGGCCGAGCCGAGTTCGCGGCCGGCGCGCCGCTGGGCGGCCGACAGCACCGGCATGATCATCAGGCTGAGCGCGGCCAGGATCAGGCCGGGGGTCGAGTGGTCGGCCTCGCCGGCGCCGAGCAGCGCGCGCACGGCGTCGAAGGTGACGTAGGCGGCCAGCGCGAAGAACGAGATCGCGATGATCCGCAGGGCGGTCTTCTCGCGCTTTTCGTGGTCGGCGCCGGAGAACTGCCAGGCGACCGCGGCCGCCGAGGCCACCTCGACGATCGAGTCCAGGCCGAAGCCGATCAGCGCGGCGGAGGAGGCGATGGTGCCGGCGGTGATGGCCACCGCGGCCTCGATCACGTTGTAGGTGATCGTGGCGGCCACCAGCAGCCGGATCCGGCGCCGCAGCACCTCGCGCCGGTCGGCGGTCGGCCCGAGCCCTGGCATGCCCAGCGACGTCATGACGGCCTCGCCTGCTCTGCCGGGTCCCCGGCCCGGCTAGGCATCGGGCACAGGGCGACCGCATGACCGGTGGCGGCCAGCAGTTGCTCGGCCGAGGCCAGCAGGTCCATCAGCTCCGGGCGGGTCAGCGCGTAGAACGACTGCCGTCCTTCGGCGCGGTAGTCGACCAGCCCGCAATCACGCAGACAGGCCAGGTGCTTGGAGACGGTGGACTGGGCCAGCCCGAGCTCGCCGGTCAAGTCCACCACCCGCGCCTCCCCTCGGGCCAGCCTGGCCACGATGCGCAGCCGGGTCTCATCGGACAGGGAATGAAACAGGGCTGCCGCAGGCGACAGGCCCGCCGCGATGTCGGCGCTCACGCACCGGCCACCCTCACTGATCGCCATACGACGATGATAGCCATACTGGGCGATGGCTTGGCAAGGGGCGGGGTACCCGTGAATGCGCCCCCACCCTCGCAAGGTGCGCTCATGCCAGAAGTCGAGCACCGCGTCGGTGCCGACACCGAAGCATGCCCTGCTGTTCCGCAGCACGGGATGTGGCGATGCGGAACGGTCTCTTCGTCGCGATCGGCGGCACGCGCAGCGGGGCGACTGCCTGGTGCGAAAACGGGTATCTGGACCTTCCTGGAACATGGACGAGCGCAACCAGGTACGGGGGATGTCATGCCTGGAAAAGTGCATCTGGCTCTAGCCGCCACGTTGGGCGTGGGAGCGGCTGGTCTCGCCGCCGCCGGGACAGCCGAGGGTATGCGGGGGCAGCCGGCGGCCGAGGCGGTCATCAAGAACACCGACGGCAAGAGCGTAGGCTCGCTCCGCATCGAGGACGGGGATTCCGGCACGTCCAAGATCACCGTTGCCGTCCGCGGCCTCCCCGCCGGATATCACGGCTTCCACGTTCACGCCAAGGGTGTCTGCGATCCCCGATCGACCGACCCGTCCACCGGCAGCCCGTTCTTCAGTGCGGGCGGTCACTTCAATCTCGGCTCCGGCTCCCATCCCGACCACTCCGGTGATCTGCCCGCCCTCCTGGTGAGCGCGGACGGCACAGGCAACGCATCCTCCGTCACCGATCGATTCCGGGTGGAGCCGCTCTTCGACCGCGATGGCAGCGCCATCGTCATCCATGCCGGACCGGACAACCAGGCCAATGTTCCCGACCGCTACCGCCGGACGGATGGCGAGGCCGGCCCTGACGCCGAGACCCTCAAGACCGGCGATTCCGGCGGCCGCATCGCCTGCGGCGTGATCACCGAACGCTGACGCCGCAGTTCGGGTCACCCGATTCAACGGCCGCTGCCACACCGCAGCGCCACGGCGCGGTCGCGCCGTGGCGCAGGAGGGCATCAACGGCCGTCGGCGCCTGGCCGAGTCGCGTCCTTCCTGCCAGCAAGGCGACCGAGGTGCCAGCAAGGTGGAGGGCCACCTATGGCAGGGGTTGGAGGAGCGGGCCGAAGATGTGCACACCAATCTCCAAGGCCTCGCGCTGGGCGAGCACCTGCCCAGCGACGGCCGGATGGCTCTTGGCCCAGGCGTCGGCGGCGTCGCTGCTGGTGAAGAAGTTGATGTAGCCGCAGCACACGTCCGCGGCGACCGACGGCACCGCGACATCGGCGGTATCGGCGTCGAGCTCGGGCGGGCAGGTCCCGCAGCCCGCCTGCTGCTGGCCGTACAAGACCACAGCAGAGGCCGGTTCCCACGCCACCGCGCCGCCGTCGGCGGGGACGGTGACGGTGATCGGGCGACCGGTGCCGGGCTCGGCGGAGCGGATCGTCACGTCCTTGCCGAGCATCGCGGCGATGCCGAGCGCGTCGATCGCGCACATCGAATACACCTGCGGGCCGCTGCTGATCCGCACGCGGTGCGGCGTCGGGGCGGGGGAGAAGGGGTAGGCGGCGCTGATCGCCCCGCTGCTGTCCAGGCGCAGGAAGTCCGCGGCGTGCAGCTGCGCCATCACCCGGGCGCCGGTGGTGCCGTACGGGGCGGCGGCCTCGTCCAGGTCGGACTGGGTGGGCGGCCGGCCGGTGTGGGCGAAGGCGCGCAGGACGCGCTGGTGCACCGCCCGCAGCCCGCCCTCGACCGGGGCGACCCGCCCGAGCCCGGCACGGCCGGCCGCTTGGGCGAGCGGGGCCGGGATCGGGTTGTCGGCGGCGTGCCGAAGCGCTTCACGCAGCGCCGCCACCGAGGGGGCTCCGCCGGTCGGGCCGCTCTCATCGCGGTAGAGGCGGCAGGAGAGGCTGGCCGGGGTGTTCGGCGCGGCGAAGACGTCGACCCCGTTGACCAGCAGGGTCGGGGAGCCGTGCATCCCCAGTCGGACCGCATCGGCCCCGTTGTCGATCACGTGGTGGGTGATCGACGCGTCCGGGTGCCCGGTGAGGGCCTGGGCGAGCCGCTCGCGCAGGACAGCCTCGTTCGGGCAGTCCGGTACGGTCAGCACGGTCAGCTGCAGCATGATCGCCTCCTGGTCCTGGTCAGCGCGTGGTCGCTGACATGGACGGTAGAGGTTCCAGTACGCTGGAAGGTCAAGCGTAGGCTGCAAGCATGCGCATCGGAGTGCTCGCCGAACAAGCCGGGGTGACCGCCAAGACCATCCGGTTCTACGAAGAGGCCGGGCTGCTGGCCGCCCCGCCCCGCACCTCGGCCGGCTACCGCGACTACCCCGACGAGGCAGCATTCCGGTTGGGGTTCATCCGCGACGCCCAGGCCGCGGGACTCACCCTCGCCGAGATCCGCGGCATCCTGGCCATCCGCGACGGCGGCCAAGCCCCCTGCCGGCACGTCACCGACCTGATCGACCAGCACCTGGCCCAGATCGAGCAGCGCCTGACCGAGCTCGCCCAGGCTCGCGACGCCCTGCAGTTGCTCAAACGCCGCGCCGCTGCCACCGACCCCGCACGATGCGCCAGCGAAGAGGTGTGCAGCATCCTGGTCAGCCCGGCGACCAGTGCCTAACGTCCTGCAGCGGTCATCAGCCTGGGGAGGATCACTCCACCAGCGGCGGGCGGACCGGTAAGAGTCCGTCAGCCTCAGCCGCCCTTGGGAGGCTCCGATGACCATCCGCCGTCTGCCCGCCCTGCACCCCGCGCCTGCGGGCAAACCCGATCTCGGCGACGTGAGCGGCCTGCAGGACGACGGAGGAGCACCTGGCGAGGCCAGCAACCGGACATTGACCGGCTGGAGGTGTCCCGCGCGATCGTGCTGCCAGCGCGAGACCTCCGCCCGCGTCCTGTGATCGCGGCGGAACCGCCCGGGACCTTCAGCGGAAGGAGCGGCGGTAGGCGGCCGGGGTGGTGCTCAGGGCGGTGTGGAAGCGGCGGCGGAGGTTGACCGCCGAGGAGAGGCCGACGCGGGTGGCGATGGTCTCGACGGGCAGGTCGGTCTCCTCCAGCAGGGCGCGGGTGGCGGCCAGGCGGCGTTCCAGCAGCCAGCGGGCGGGTGGGACGCCGAGTTGGTCGGCGAACTGGCGGGTGAGGGTGCGGGGGGAGACGCCCGAGTAGGCGGCCATGTCCTCGACGGTGATCTGGTCGGGCAGGCGCGAGAGGAGCCATTCGAGCAGGGGGGCCAGGGAGTCTGGCATGGGGCCGGTGGTGGGGAGGGGAGGGTACTGGCGCTGGCAGCCCTCGCGGTGCGGACCGGCGGCGAGCTGGCGGCCGATGCGCATGGCGTGGGCCGCGCCGTACTCCTGGAGGACCTGGTGAAGGCAGAGGTCGAGGGTGGCGGCCGAGGCTCCGGCGGTGGCGACGTCGCCGTGATCGACGTAGATGACGGTGTCGTCGGGGATGACGCGGGGGTGGCGGGCGGCGAGTTCACCGGAGAGTTCCCAGTGGACGGAGGCGCGGCGGCCGTCCAGGAGGCCCAGGGCGGCGGGGATGAAGATTCCGGCGCAGACGGCGACGATGCGGGCGCCTCGGGCGTGGGCTTGGGACACCGCGTGGAGTACGGCGGGCGAGTGGGTGAGGGTCCAGCCCGCGATGACCACGGTGTCGGCGGCGTCGAGGGCTTCGAGGCCGCTGTCCACCTGGATGGGGACGCCGAGGGTGGTGGGGAGGGAGCCGGGGTGCTCGGCGCACAGGCTGAAGCTGTAGTGCTGGGGGATGTCGGGGCCGTGGTAGCCGAAGACGGCTGAGGCGGAGGTGACCGGGTAGAGCTCCTGGTTCGGGGCGACCAAGGCGACCACGCGATGCGGGCTGGGAGGCGTCGGGGGCGTTTCCGGGCAATCCAGGGGCATGGCGCAAATGTACCCAATGATGTCATTTGGGACACCGGTGCTCTGATCTGGAAAAATCCAGAATTGGGGCTCATGTGGACGAGGAGCTTCACCCTCTACTTCGGGGCCCGCACGATCTCGCTGCTCGGTGACGCGATGATGCCCGTCGCCTCGGCGCTGGCGATCGGGAAAGTCTATGGGATCGCGGGCGTCGGCTACGTGCTCGCGCTCTGGACCGCGTCGGCTGTGCTGGTCATGTTGTTCAGCGGGGTTGTCGCCGACCGGATCGGCGCCCGGCGCTTGATGATCGGCGCGGACGTGGTCAGGGTCGTCACCCAGGGGGTCGTGGCTGTCGCCTTCCTGGATGGCGCTCCGCCGTACGCCCTGTTGCTGGTGATGGCGTTCTTGTCGGGCACGGCCGCCGGGGTGTTCGAACCTTGCGTCAACGGCATGGTCCCCCTGGTCGCCAAAGATCCGCAGCGGGCCAACGCGACGCTGAAGATCGCCGAGGCGGTCACCCAACTGGCGGGTCCCGCACTGGCCGGAGTCCTCATCGTCGTCGCCGGGCCGGTCTTCGTCTACGCGGTGGACGCCGCGACGTTCCTGGTCAGCGGGGTGTGCCTGCTGCTGGTCCGGGTCACCGTACCCAGGTCGGAGCCCTCCAACGTGCTGAGCGACCTGCGCAGGGGCTGGGAGGAGTTCAAGGCCAGGAGCTGGATGTGGTCGGTCATCCTGGTTTGGGTGTTCTGGGGCGTTCTGGTGGTCGGGCCGTATGTGCCGCTGTCGTCGCAGGTCATCGGGGCCGACTACGGCTGGGTGATGGCGTCGCTCGGCCTCGGCACCGTGCTGGGCGGGCTGGTGGCGATCAGGCTCAGGCCGCGCAGGCCGCTGGCGGCCGGGGCGGTGGCCCTGAGCGGGTACGTGGCGGTGCCGCTGACGGTCGCGCTCGGGCTGCCGCTGCCGCTGCTGATGGCCGGGCACCTGCTCGGGGGGTGCGCGTTGGCGTTCTGGTCGGTGATGTGGTCGACCAGCGTGCAGACGCAGGTCGCGACGGACGTGGTGAACCGGGTCAACGCCTACCAGGTGGCCGGGTCGGTCGCGGGCATGGCAGTCGGGCAGGCGCTGGCCGGTCCGGTCACCGCGCTGGTCGAACCGCGCGCCTTCATGCTGGGGTCGGCCCTGGTGACGGTCGGCGTGGTGGCGGCGCTGCTGTTGATCAAGCCGGTCAGGCGGCTGGGCCGGGAACCTCAGGAGGTCAGAGGTCGGTCGATCGCGGTCTCGGCCAGCTTGTTGACGTAGTTGGTCATCGTCTGCAGGGCGACTGGCCGCGCCATGCGAGCCGGGCGATGTCCTCGGACCTGTGTTGCAGGGACCTTCGGCCCTGTCACCGCTCGGCCGACGGGAGTGCCATGGGAGGGACGAAGGAGGAATCATGATCATTGCTGGGTTCGACGGTTCGGCCGCAGCGAGGGCAGCCGTGGAGTGGGCCGCCGATGACGCGCTGCGCCTGGCCATGCCGTTGCGGATCGTGCACGCGGTGGACCGCTGGCCGTACCAGAACGCCACGTTCCCTCCGCAGGAATGGCCGGACACCATGATCCGCGCGGGCGAGAAGCTCCTCGCCGAGGCGGAGGCGGTCGCGCGCACGCGCGAGCCTGCGGTCACGGTGGACACGCGGTTGGTCCAGGGTGCTCCGGCGGCCGTCCTGCTCGAGGCCGCGGGGGAAGCGGCCGAGATCGTCGTCGGCAGTCGTGGGCTGGGCGGGTTCGCGGGGGCGCTGATCGGATCGGTCAGCATGCATGTGGCAGATCAGGCCGCGTGCCCCGTCATCGTGATCCGCGGCGAGCAGGGGCCCGTTCGCGGCGAGATCGTGGTCGGCGTCGACGACGCGTCGGACTGCGGACCCGCGCTCGCCTACGCCTTCGAGCAGGCGGCGCTGCGGGGCAGTACGCTGCGCGCGATCCACGCCTGGCAGCTGCCCACGCCCATGTACTCACCGGCGCTCGCCCGCGACCTGGACGACCTGCGCGCATCACAGCTGCAACTCGTCACCGAGGCCATCGCCGTGTACCGCGACAAGCACCCGGACGTGCGCGTCATCAAGGACGTCCGGCAGGTGCACCCGGTGGAGGCGCTCACCGAGGCGTCGGCGCAGGCTGATCTGGTGGTCGTCGGCAGTCACAGCAGGAACGCCCTGGAGCGGGTGCTGCTCGGGTCGGTGAGCAGGGGAGTTCTGCACCACGCGCACTGCCCGGTCGCCGTGGTCCGTACCGCCTAATGAGGTTCCAGGCCTTGATCCAGTCCTCCAGGGCGGTCGTGAGTGCGTCCAGGGAGCAGGACACCCCGCGATCGAGGCAGCGCCGTTCCAGCTCGGCGAACCAGCGTTCGACCTTGCGGTGAAGGAGGGCAGGATGAGACTGACGTGGAAGGACGCCGTGGCCACGACGCTGGTATGCGTGATCGTCGTGGTCTACGCCCTGTTCCTCGTCGGCGCCGACCTGCCTGTCGTTCGCCACGTGGGCGGTGTCACCAGCGTGATCGTGTTGCTCGGGACGGTCGCGGGGTGCGAGATGAGCAGGGGAGATCTCTTCACGAGGCGACGCTCGCCGGCCACGCTGCTCTACATCGCCCTGGCGAGCGCGCTCGGGATCACGGCTCTGCTGTCCTCCATGGTGGCGCTGATGACGGCCAGCGAGACGGCCCTGACGACGCTCGTCGCCGCCACGGTCGCGTTGTGGCTGATCGCAACCGTGCGCCATGCCGTGACTCGTGTTCCTCCTGAGGGCCGATGCGGATTCGGACCCAGGACCCGGGGCGGGTGAAACCTGAGGGCATGGGGGCAGTTGAGCGCCTTGGACGCTACGTCGAGACCGGCACCAACGTCGCCAACAGCGGCGGGTCGGCGTCGGCGTGCGGCCCGCGTCCGCCAGGAGCGTCAGACCAAGGCGGACTGATGGAGTCTCGTCCCGAGGCAGGCGGGTGACGTCATGAACTGGCGGACATGCGTGGCAGTGCTGTCGTTCCTGGCCCTCCTGGGCGCGGGCACCGCCCCCGGCTCCCCGCCGCCCGGGGTTCTGCGCATCGGCACCTATTTCGTCAACCCGCCGTTCGAATACATCTCCGATGGTGCCAAGGTCGGCTTCGAGGTCGACCTGATGACCGAGATCGCCGAACGGCTCGGCCGCAGACCGGAGTTCGTCGACACGCAGTGGGAGACGATCCTGCGCGAGATGCAGGACGGTCGCTACGACTGCATCGTGGGCGGCATCACCATCACGCCGGCCCGCGAGAAGATTCTCGCCTGGTCGACTCCCTACATGACCACGACGCTGAGCCTGGTCGTCGACGCCGAGAGGAACCCCGCGATCCGCGGCATCGCCGATCTGAAAGGCGCCTCGGTCGGTGTCCAGGCGGCGACCACCGACTACGAGGTCGCGGTGAGGATGCAGGCCGAGGGCGAGATCGGCAGTGTGAAGGTCTATCCCTTCGACCGCATCGAGGAGGCCATGGCCGACCTGGACGCCGGCCGTATCACGGCGGTGATGAAGGTCTATCCGGTGGCCGAATGGCTCGCGCGGAAGACCCCTGGTCTTCGCATCGTGGCCCAGGTCCCGGACGAACCGCAGCCGCTGGGCATCGGCTTCGGCAAGTCGGACCCCGGCCTCGTGGCCGCCGTCGACAAGGCCCTCGCCGATATGAAGCGGGACGGCGCCTATGCCGAGCTCGCGCGGAGATGGGGTGTGCCCTGACGCCTGGGAGTTGCGTCGGGTGGCACGCTGAGAAGGGAGTGGGCATGGGCAGGGGCGGGCGTCTGCCGCGCAAGCCGTACGAGGAGGAGCTCTTTCGCCTGCAGGCGGGCTCCCGGCAGGGAGCGGATCCAGTGGTACTTCCAGCGTTACGTCGAACACCTTCCGGCCGCGGGGGAGATCGTGCTGTTCGACCGGAGCGCCGTCGGGCTCCGGTCGGGGGTGGAGAATGGCGGGCTGGAGCGGGTCGCGGTCTGTGCGTCGTGCCCGGTACGGCGGGCCAGGGGCGGTGGGGTCGGCGCGGTGGGTGGGGCTAGCCTGGCATTGTGGGCATGGCCGCTGGTAGCTACACGTTGGGGCCCGAGTCCGGCCGGTTCCTGGTCAAGACGACGCGTGCCGGACTTGGCGCGAAGGCCGGCCACGATCTCACCATCGGCGTCACCCGCTGGCGCGGCGATGCCACGGTCGACCCCGCCGACCCGGCCAGTTGCTCGGTGACCGTCGAGGTCGACGCCAGATCGCTCCAGGTCGAGGAAGGAACCGGCGGAGTCAAGGCGCTCACGAACTCCGATCGGGAGGAGATCGGGAAGATCATTCGTGACAAGATCCTTCTCGTCGAGCGTCATCCCACGATCACGTTCCGGTCGTCGCGGGTCGAGGGAACCGCGGAGTCGTTCCGCGTCGAGGGCGACCTCACCCTGGTCGGCGTCACACGGCCGGTCACGCTACAGGGCGCGCTGGCCGACGGCCGCGTACACGGCTCGGCGGCCATCGTGCAGTCCCACTGGGGAATTCGGCCCTACTCGGCGTTCTTCGGCGCACTCAAAGTGAGCGACGAAGTCGTGGTGCAGTTCGCCTGCGGCCTCGTACCGAATCAGTGACGGAGGACGAAAGTCCCGATCCCCTCTATCAGGGGAAATTCCAGGCACTCTTCGCCGAACTTCGCGCCGAGGGGTCGCTGGCCGACGAAGTCGACCGGCTCTGCGCCGAGCACGACGACATCCACGGGATGCTCGGCGCGATCGACCGTGAGGACCCGGCCTGGCCAGTCGTGCCGGAGGCATTGGAGAAGCTGCGCGAGCACATCGAGCACGAGGAGCACGGACTGTTCCCCGCCTCGATCATCATGCTGCCGATAGCCGCCTGGGACCGTATTACCCCCGAGCAGTCCGCGGCCAGCAGATAGAGCCCTCGTTCGACCGCATGCACGAGCCTTGCCCGCCGAGCTGGGTTCACGCCTGACGCCGATGGTCACGAGCGTCGGTGCGGACGCGGATCTGGCCGTATCCGCGTCGACGCTGGTACGCGCCACGCGCGTACGTCGGTGCTCGCCGGGCATGGCGAGTGAAGATCAGGCACAAAGCACGCAACCGGCGGGACTTTCGCCCCTACAGGGCATGGAGCTTTCGCAGTGGGATGCGAGGGGGCAAAGGCGGGCGGTTCGCGGTCGGCCGAACCACCCTGCCCGCCCTGCGCACGTTGCGGGAATCTCGACCGGGCCGAACAACCTGGCCGGAAATGGCGGGATACACCACGGCACCTCCGTTAAGCATGACAAGGACGAATGAGATGAAAACCGACACGAGCCACCCAACAGTCCCACGCGGCTCCGCCCGCCGGCCGGTGCTGATGCTGGCGTTGGCGACCGTGGGATTCGCGGTGAACTTCTGGGCGTGGGCGCTGCTCAGCCCCCTTGGCCCGCGGTTCAAGGAGTTGCTGGACCTGTCGGCTTCCCAGCAGGCGCTGCTGGTCGCGGTGCCGGTGATCGTCGGCTCGCTGGGCCGCATCCCCGTCGGGGCGCTCACCGACCGGTTCGGCGGCCGGGTGATGTTCCCGCTGATCTCGGCGGCCACGATCGTCCCGGTGCTGTTCATCGGCGTGGCTGGGCAGGGCTCGCTGGCGGCGCTGCTGGTGGGTGGGTTCTTCCTGGGCATCGGCGGGACGGTGTTCGCCGTGGGCGTGCCCTTCGTCAGCGCCTGGTTCCCGCCCGAGCGCCGCGGCCTGGCCGTCGGTGTCTTCGGCATGGGCATGGGCGGCACCGCGATCAGCGCGCTGACCACGGTCACGCTCGTCAGGACCGGGGGCTCGGCCACCCCCTTCCTGCTCACCGCAGCCGTGCTCGCCCTGTACGCCGTCGTGGCCGGGTTCCTGCTGCGGGACGCGCCGGGCCGTACGGCACCAGCCCAGTCGATCACGGCGCGCCTGGCCGCGGCCGTGCGCCTGCCGATCACCTGGCAGGCATGCGTGCTGTATGCGGTGGCGTTCGGCGGGTACGTCGCCTTCTCCGTCTACCTGCCGGTCTACCTGCAGTCGGCCTATGGCCTGGAGCAGGCCGACGCGGCCAACCGGATGGCCGGTTTCGTGATCTTGGCGGTCGTGATGCGTCCGGTCGGCGGCTGGCTCTCGGACCGGATCGGGTCGATTCCCGTCCTGGGCGCCGCGTTCGCCGTTGTCGCGCTCTGCGCCGCGGTGCAGGCGTTCACCCCGCCGCTGATGATGCTGGGCACGGTCGCGTTCCTGACCATGGCCGCGGCGCTCGGGGCCGGCAGCGGGGCCACCTTCGCCCTGGTCGCGGCGGTGGCCCCGGCCGACAAGGTGGGCTCGGTCACCGGCCTGGTCGGCGCTGCCGGAGGGCTCGGCGGGTTCGTGCCGCCGCTGGTGATGGGGTTGGTCTACAGCCTGTTCGGCTCCTACGGGCTGGGCCTGGGCCTGCTGGCGGGGGTGTCGGTGCTGATGCTGGTGCTGACGGTCACCGCGGTCCGTTCCACAGCCCGGCGGCGAGTCGCGGTCGGGACTTTCAGGACCTGAAAGCGGGACCAAAGACCCTGACAGGTTCCGGGTGCCGGCCGCAAGGATCGAGGTGTCCTCCTGGGCATCCTGCGCAGGTCCGCGGGTTTCCTGTGCGGATCGATGGTCATGAAAACGCCAATGGCAGGCATGTCCGGTGCGTCAGGTGAGATGAGGAGTTCGCGTATGGCGGGTATGGACGGGCCGGTCAGCGACGCCCTGCTGCGGCTGGGCAGGCATCTGCGCCCCGGCGAGGTCTCCGGCGACCTGCGCACGCTGCACCAGATCGGCGGCCGCCAAGGCGACGTGTTCTACCGCGACAGGTGGAGCCACGACAAGGTGGTGCGCTCCACCCATGGGGTCAACTGCACCGGTTCGTGCTCATGGAAGGTGTACGTCAAGGACGGCGTGATCACCTGGGAGGCGCAGCAGACCGACTATCCGAGCGTGGGCGGCGACCGGCCGGAGTACGAGCCGCGCGGCTGCCCGCGCGGCGCGGCGTTCTCCTGGTACACCTACTCGCCCACCCGGGTGCGCTTCCCGTACGCCAGGGGCGTGCTCGTGGAGATGTACCGCGAGGCGAAGGCGAGGCTGGGCGACCCGGTCGCGGCCTGGGCGGAGATCACCACAGACCCGGACAAGCGCCGCCGCTACCAGTCGGCCCGCGGCAAGGGCGGCCTGGTGCGCGTCACCTGGGACGAGGCATGCGAGATCATCGCCGCGGCGCACGTGCACACCATCAAGACGTACGGCCCCGACCGCGTGGCCGGTTTCTCGCCCATCCCGGCCATGTCGATGGCCTCGCACGCCGTGGGCGCCCGGTTCATCTCCCTGATCGGCGGGGCGATGCTGTCGTTCTACGACTGGTACGCCGACCTGCCGGTGGCCTCACCGCAGGTGTTCGGCGACCAGACCGACGTCCCTGAGTCGGCCGACTGGTGGGACGCCGCCTACCTGATGCTGTGGGGCTCGAACGTGCCGGTCACCCGCACACCCGACGCCCACTACATGGCCGAGGCGCGCTACCGGGGCCAGAAGGTGGTCGTGCTCGCGCCCGACTACAACGACGCCGCCAAGTTCGCCGACGAGTGGCTGGCCCCGCACCCGGGCACGGACGGCGCGCTGGCCATGGCCATGGGACACGTGATCCTCAAGGAGTTCTTCGTCGACCGGCCGACGGCGTATTTCACCGACTACGTCAAGCGCTTCACCGACCTGCCGTTCCTGGTGCGGCTGCGCGAGCGGGACGGCGGCGGGCACGTGCCGGACAAGTTCCTCACCGCGGCCGATCTCGGCCAGGACGGGCAGGAGGCGGCGTTCGCGACGGTGCTGCTGGACGCGCGGACCGGCGAGCCGGTCGTGCCGAACGGCTCGCTCGGCTTCCGCTACTCCGAGCAGGGCCAGGGCCGCTGGAACCTCGACCTCGGCGAGGTGGACCCGCTGCTCACCGTGATGGGGGAGGAGTCGGTGCCGGTCGCGCTGCCCCGATTCGACGGCCATGAGCAGGGCGTGCTGGAGCGCGGCGTGCCGGTGCGGCGGGTCGGCGGCCACCTGGTCACCACGGTGTACGACCTGATGCTCGCCCAGTACGGCGTGGCCCGCGAGGGGCTGCCGGGGCGGTGGCCGTCCGGCTACGACGACGCGGCCGAGCCGTACACGCCTGCCTGGCAGGAGGCCATCACCTCCGTCCCGGCCGTCGCGGCGGCCCGCATCGCCAGGGAGTTCGCCCGCAACGCCGAGGAATCACGCGGCCGATCCATGATCATCATGGGGGCTGGGACGAACCACTGGTTCCACTCCGACACGATCTACCGCTCGTTCCTGGCGCTGACCACGCTGACCGGATGCCAGGGCGTCAACGGCGGCGGCTGGGCACACTACGTCGGCCAGGAGAAGTGCCGGCCGATCACCGGCTGGGCGCAGCTGGCGTCCGGCCTGGACTGGTCGCGCCCGCCCCGGCAGATGATCGGCACCGCCTACTGGTACCTGCACACCGACCAGTGGCGCTACGACACCTACAGCGCCGACGTCGTCTCCTCTCCGCTCGGCGGCGGCGCGTTCGCCGGAAAGGCCACCGCGGACCTGCTGGCGCAGTCGGCGCGGCTGGGATGGATGCCGTCCTATCCGACGTTCGACCGCAACCCGCTCGACCTGGCCGACGAGGCCGCCGCGGCGGACGCGGAGGCGGGGCCGTACGTCGCCCAGCAGGTCAGCGAAGGACGGCTCGGGTTCGCCTGCGAGGATCCCGACGCGCCGGGGAACTGGCCGCGCGTGCTGACGGTGTGGCGGGCCAACCTGCTCGGCTCCTCGGCCAAGGGCAACGAGTACTTCCTGCGCCACCTGCTGGGCACCGACTCGGCCGTACGCGCCGAGGAGGCCGCGCCCGGGCAGCGGCCCGACAGCCTCGCCTGGCCGCAGGAGGCCCCCAGGGGCAAGCTCGACCTGCTGCTGTCGCTGGACTTCCGGATGACCTCCACCACGCTGTTCTCCGACATCGTGCTGCCCGCCGCCACCTGGTACGAGAAGCACGACCTGTCCTCCACCGACATGCACCCCTTCGTGCACGCCTTCACCCCGGCGATCGACCCGCCCTGGCAGACCCGCACCGACTTCGCCGCCTTCCACGCCATCGCCCAGGCCTTCAGCGCCCTGGCCCGGACTCACCTGGGCACCCGCACGGACGTGGTGGCCGTGCCGCTGCTGCACGACACGCCCGACGAGCTGGCCACTCCGCACGGGCGGGTGCATGACTGGCGCGCGACGGGCCGGACGCCCACGCCTGGACGTGACTTCCCCAAGCTGGTCACGGTGGAGCGCGACTACGGGGCGGTCGCGGAGAAGATGGCCGCTCTCGGCCCGCTGCTGGAACGGCTCGGCGCCACGACCAAGGGACTGACATTCGACGTCTCCGGCGAGATCGACCGGCTGAGCCGGATGAACGGCACCGTCCGCGGCGGCGTCGCCGAGGGCCGCCCGTCCCTGGCCCGCGACATCGACATGTGCGAGGCCATCCTGGCCCTGTCGGGCACCACGAACGGGCACCTGTCCGCCCAGGGCTTCGCCACGCTGGGCAGGCGTACCGGGACGTCGTTCGACGGGCTGGCCGACGAGCACAAGCAGATCACCTTCGCCGACACCCAGGCCCGGCCCGTGCCCGTGATCACCTCGCCGGAATGGTCGGGCAGCGAGAGCGGCGGGCGGCGCTACTCGGCGTTCACCATCAACGTCGAGCACCACAAGCCCTGGCACACCCTCACCGGCCGCCAGCACTTCTACCTCGACCACGACTGGATCCACGAGGCGGGTGAGGCGCTGCCGGTCTACCGGCCGCCGCTGAACATGACCGCGATGTTCGGCGAGCCCGGCGTGGGAGAGTCCGGCGAGAACGGCATCACGGTCCGCTACCTCACCCCGCACTCCAAGTGGTCGATCCACTCCGAATACCAGGACAACCTGCTCATGCTCACCCTGTCCCGCGGTGGGCCGACCATCTGGATGAGCCCGGCCGACGCGGCCAAGGCGAAGATCGGCGACAACGACTGGGTGGAGGCGGTCAACCGCAACGGCGTCGTCGTGGCCCGCGCGGTCGTCTCGCACCGCATGCCCGAGGGCACCGTGTACATGTACCACGCCCAGGAGCGGGTCGTGGACGTGCCCAAGAGCGAGACCTCCGGGCGGCGCGGCGGCATCCACAACTCGCTCACCCGGCTGCTGGTCAAACCCACCCATCTCATCGGCGGTTACGCCCAGCTGAGCTTCGCCTTCAACTACCTCGGGCCCACCGGCAACCAGCGCGACGAGGTCACCGTGATCCGCCGCCGTTCCCAGGAGGTCGACTACTGATGCGGATCATGGCGCAGCTGGCCATGGTGATGAACCTGGACAAGTGCATCGGCTGCCATACCTGCTCGGTCACCTGCAAGCAGGCCTGGACCAACCGGGCCGGGACCGAGTACGTGTGGTTCAACAACGTCGAGACCCGTCCTGGCCAGGGCTACCCGCGTACCTACGAGGACCAGGACAGGTGGAGGGGCGGCTGGGAGCTGAACCGGCGCGGCCGGCTGCGGCTCAAGGCGGGCGGACGGCTGCGCAAGCTGTTCACCATCTTCGCCAACCCGCTCATGCCGTCCCTCCAGGACTACTACGAGCCCTGGACCTACGACTACGACCGGCTGTTCTCGGCTCCGGCCACCGAGGACACGCCCGTGGCCCGCCCCAAGTCGCTGATCACCGGTAAGGAAACGAAGATCACGTGGAGCGCGAACTGGGATGACAACCTGGCCGGCGGCCCGGAGCTGGCCCCGGCCGACCCGGTGCTGCGCAAGCTGTCGGGCCAGGTGAAGCTGGAGTTCGAGCGGGCCTTCATGTTCTACCTGCCGCGCATCTGCGAGCACTGCCTCAACCCCTCGTGCGTGGCCTCCTGCCCGTCCGGCGCGATGTACAAGCGCTCCGAAGACGGGATCGTCCTGGTGGACCAGGACCGCTGCCGGGGCTGGCGGATGTGCGTGACCGGCTGCCCGTACAAGAAGGTGTACTTCAACCACCGCACCGGCAAGGCCGAGAAGTGCACCTTCTGCTACCCGCGGGTCGAGGTCGGCATCCCGACCGTGTGCTCGGAGACCTGCGTGGGCCGCCTGCGCTACATCGGCCTGATCCTGTACGACGCCGACCGCGTCGCCGAGGCCGCCTCCGTCCCGGACGACAAGGACCTGTACGAGGCGCACAAGAGCGTGCTGCTGGACCCGCACGACCCCGAGGTGATCGCCGCCGCCCGCGCCGCCGGCATCCCCGAGGACTGGCTGGAGGCGGCCCGCCACTCCCCGATCCACAAGCTGATCTTCGAGTACGGCGTGGCGCTCCCGCTGCACCCGGAGTACCGCACGATGCCGATGGTCTGGTACATCCCGCCCCTGTCGCCCGTGGTCGACGTGCTCGCCGGCACCGGCCACGACGGCGAGGACGCCGGCAACCTCTTCGGCGCGATCGACGCCCTGCGCATCCCGATCGGCTACTTGGCCGAACTGTTCACCGCCGGCGACCCCGAGCCGGTGCGCGGCGTGCTGCGCCGCCTGGCCGCGATGCGCTCCTACATGCGCCGCCTCAACCTCGGCCAGGACCCCGACGAGTCGATCGCCGCCGCCGTGGGGATGAGCGGCGGGCAGGTCGAAGGCATGCACCGGTTGCTCGCCCTCGCCCCGTACGCCGAGCGGTACGTCATCCCCAAGGCCCACGCCGAGCAGGGCGCGCAGTTGGAGGAGCTGGCCACCGGCTGCAGCCTCGACTACGAGGGCGGGCCCGGCATGGGCGGCCCGTTCGGCGAGGCCTCCGGCATGCCAGCCCCGGTCGCGGTGGAGAACTTCCACGCGCTGCGAGAACGGCAGGCCGGCGAGGATCTGGGCGACGCCGGCGAACTGCGCGGCCGCGTCAACCTCCTCAACTGGGACGGCAAGGGCACCCCCGACGGGCTCTTCCCGAAGAGAAACGGGGACACGTCATGACGGCTCTGGACGAAGGCCAGCTGCGCACCGCTCACCTGGTCGCGTCGGTGCTGCTCGGCTACCCCGACGACCGCGTGTACGGCGCCCGGCAGGTGCTGGCCGAGGCGGTGGCCGCGCTGCCCGCAGGGGAGGTCCGCGACCGCCTGACCGCCTTCCTCGACCACGCCGCCGGCACCGCACAGGCCGACCTGGCCGGCCACTACGTGGCGACCTTCGACCTCCAGCGGCGCTGCTGCCCGTACCTGACGTACTACGCCTACGGCGACACCCGCAAGCGCGGCGGGGCGCTGCTGCGCTTCAAGCACGCCCTGCGCGCCGCGGGCTTCGAGGTCGCCGACGGCGAGCTGCCCGACCACGTGGCGGTGGTGTGCGAGCTGTCGGCCCGCGGCGCCGTACGGGAGGCCCGACGCCTGCTGCAGGAGCACCGGCCGGGACTGGAACTGCTGCGCACCGCGCTGGAGGACGAGCGCTCGCCGTACGCCGACGTGGTGGCCGCCGTGGCGGCCACGCTGCCCCCGGCCGGCCCGCGCGAGAAGGAGGCCGCGCTACGGCTGGCGGCCGAAGGGCCGCCGGCCGAGGAGGTCGGACTGGAACCCTACGCCGTCATGGAGGCATCCCGGTGAACGCCCTCGACGTCCTGCTGTGGGTGGTGGCGCCGTACGTGGCGCTGACGCTGTTCGTGCTCGGGCACATCTGGCGCTACCGCTACGACAAGTTCGGCTGGACCACCCGCTCGTCGCAGATGTACGAGTCCCGGCTGCTGCGCATCGGCAGCCCGCTGTTCCACTTCGGGATCCTGGTCGTCCTGCTCGGCCACATCGGCGGCCTGGTCATTCCCAAGAGCTGGACCGAGGCGGCGGGCGTCAGCGAACACGCCTACCACGTCGCCGCCGTCGTGCTCGGCACCATCGCGGGCATCGCCACCCTCGGCGGCCTGGCGATCCTCATCTACCGCCGCCGCACCGTCGGACCGGTGTTCACCGCCACCACCCGCAACGACAAGCTCATGTACGCGGTGCTGGCCGGCACCATCGTGCTCGGCCTGGCGGCGACGGTCGTCGCGAACATCGTCGGCGGCGGCTACGACTACCGCACCACCATCTCGCCCTGGTTCCGGTCGATCTTCTACTTCAGCCCGGACCCGGAGCTGATGGCCGGCGCACCGATCCTGTTCCAGTTGCACGCGCTCAGCGCGCTGCTGCTGTTCGCCATCTGGCCGTTCACCCGGCTCGTGCACATGCTCACCGCGCCCGTCGGCTACCTGACCCGGCCCTATATCGTCTACCGCAGCCGCGACGAGCAACCGACTGGTGCCCGCCCGCCCCGACGCGGCTGGGAGCCGTCGCGCTGACAGGTGCCGGTTACGGGTCAGACGGCGCGCCTTCGGTACCGAGGACAGATGCGGCAAGGACCAGGAGGAATCCCGCGGGCACTGTCAGGGAGGCGCTGAGCAGGGGGCAGGCAGGCTCCACAGGAGTCCGCCTCTATGCTTCCCCTCATGTTTGATCTCCGGGCCGAGCTGGCCGGCGCCATCGACAACCGGGATGGTTGCTGGGGTTTCATCCGCAGCTTCGCCGCCGCTTGGGCCACGCCTCTCGGCGAGGGGGACGGGTGCGATGCCGCGGATCTTGATGCGGCGGAGCGACGGCTTGGGCTTCGGTTGCCCGCCGTTCTGCGCGAGGCATATGCGCTGCTCGGTCGCCGCGGAGATCTGACCAGCAACCAGGACCGGCTGCTGGCCCCCGAGGAGTTGTACGTCGACGACACCGGGCAGGTTCTGGTCTACCGGTTGGAGAACCAGGATGTCGTCGAGTGGGGCATCCCGCTTGACGCCCTGGCGCGGGACGATGCCCGGACGGTCTACCGCACCTCGATGGCCGACAACAGCGCTGAGCTGTGGGCTCCGTGGCTGGACAGGCTGTCGCCGGCCTTCGTGGAGATCGTGCTGTCGGAGACGCTCATCGCGGACGAGGAACTGTTCAACTTCCTCGACCTCACCCCTGACGACATAGCGCTTGTCGAGGCGACCTACGAGCGTCTGGCGATGCCCGCCTACCCGGCCGACGAGCCGTCCATCGTATGGTTCGCCGGCCCGGATGTGCTGCTGCGCCAGGACGCGGGCGCCTGCCTGATGGTCCGGGCACGTACGCCCGAGGCTCTGGATGAGGTCTACGAGACACTGGACGGGGAGTGGAACCTGTAGCCGAGCGTGTCATGCGGTGGATCGTCCGCTTCTAAGCTCTGGGGTGTGGCGAAGTATTTCGATGTGCATCCGGACAGTCCTCAACCTCGGCTGATCAGCCAGGTGGTCGAACTTCTGCAAAGGGACGGGCTGATCGCGTACCCCACGGACTCGTGTTACGCGCTCGGGTGTCGGCTGGGCAACAAGGAGGGCATCGACCGCATCAGGGAGATCCGCAGCCTCGGCAGTGACCATCACTTCACCCTGGTCTGCAGGGATTTCGCCCAGTTCGGGCAGTTCGTGCATGTCAGCAATGCGCTGTTCCGCTCGGTCAAGGCGGCGACCCCCGGCGGTTACACGTTCATCCTGCCCGCGACCAAGGAGGTGCCGCGGCGGTTGCTGCATCCCCGGAAGAAGACGGTCGGCGTCCGCATCCCCGATCACGTGGTCACGCAGGCGCTGTTGGCCGAGCTCGGCGAACCGCTGGTGTCGAGCACCCTGCTGCTGCCCGATGAGACCGAGCCCTTGACGCAGGGCTGGGAGATCAAGGAGAGGCTCGACTACGTGGTGGACGCCGTCATCGACTCCGGCGAGTGCGGCGCCACCCCGACGACGGTCGTCGACTTCTCGCAGGGCGAGCCTGAGATCCTGCGCCGAGGCGCCGGAGACTCGTCCCTCTTCGAATAGGCGACTTCTCGGAAATGGTCACGAACGCGGCGAATCTCGGTGAGATTGGATCACCCGCATGGATGCCTAGAAGGGACGCATAACGTGCGATCGTTAACCCGCGTGATGGCGATCACGGTCTCGGCGGTGACGGCGTTGTCGGTGGTGGCCGCAGCGCCCGCCGCCGCGGCGCCCCAACTGGTTGTCAACGGCACGTTCACCGGCGGCACCGCGCCCTGGTGGAACTCGGCGAACACCTCGATGGCCGTGGACGCGGAGCAGCTTGCGGTGACCGTGACGGGCGGCACCGCCAACCCGTGGGACGCCATGGTGGCCCAGAACGACATCTCCCTGATCAAGGGCAACTCGTACACGCTCTCGTTCGACGCCTCGGCCTCCGCCCCGGTCACCGCGGTCACCACCGTGCAACTCGCGGATTCCCCGTATACCAACACGCTCGCCAAGACGATCTCGCTCACCACGACGAGCAAGCGCTACAGCTTTCCCTTCACCGCCAGCCTCAGCACGACGGCCGGGCAGGTGTCATTCCAGCTCGGCAAGAACGCCGGCTTCAGGTTCTCCCTGGACAACGTCTCGCTGACCGAGACGACGCCGTCGCCCGAGCAGCCGGGGTCCGGGCCGGTCGCCATGACCAGCGGCTTCTACGTCGACCCGGACTCCAACCCGGCGATCTGGGTGCGGGACAACCCCGGTGACTCCCGGGCGGCGCGCATCAGGTCATCCATCTCGGCCAAGCCGATGGCCCGCTGGTTCGGCGGCTGGAGCGGCGACGTCCGTGCCGCCGTCTCCAGGTATGTGGCCGCCGCGGACTCCGCCGACAAGCTCCCGGTCCTCGTGGCGTACAACATCCCCGGCCGCGACGCCTGTGGCGGGCACTCCGGTGGCGGGGCCGGCAACGAGTCGGCGTACAAGACGTGGATCACCGCGTTCGCCTCCGGCATCGGCGACCGCCCCGCGCTCGTCATCATCGAGCCCGATTCTCTCGGCGACTTCGGCTGCATGAACGACGCCGCCATCAAGGCGCGTAACCGCATGCTGGCGTACGCCACCCAGCAGTTCCGCGACAAGGCCCCCAACGCCTGGGCCTACCTCGATGCCGGCAACGCCGGCTGGGTAGCGGCCGGGACGATGGCGACGCGGCTCAAGAACGCGGGCGTCGGCAACGTTCACGGCTTCGCGGTGAACGTCTCCAACTACTACCCGACCGCCCAGTCGGCCACCTACGCCTCCTCGGTCAGTTCGGCTCTGGGCGGCGGCGCGAAGTGGGTGATCGACACCAGCCGCAACGGCAACGGCTCCAACGGCCAGTGGTGCAACCCGGCCGGCCGCAAGCTCGGCGCCCCCACCCAGCTCGGTGGTGGCGGTGGCACCGAGATGCTGCTGTGGGTGAAGATCCCCGGCGACTCCGACGGCACCTGCGGTATCGCCCCGAACACGCCCGCCGGCCAGTTCAGCCCGGCCATCGCCATCCGCCTGATCGACGGCACCTGACCTGGCGTCTGAGCCACACCCGCTACCTTTCGGCGTCCATGACCCACATCCGGTGATCCCATCCGATGTCTCGTGACTCGCCGGACGCGCAACCCCGCCCGTCCGGCGAGCTCGCCGCCGCTTCATGGCACGGGCAGCAACCCGCAATCGCTGCTTGCATTCATGTCAGGAGGTTTCAAACGGCGGGATTCGCTCGGCACTCAGACAGCCGGTATCAAAGTCTGACAGCTGGTTCAGGAAATCTTCCATGATTGTGCGAAAGCATTCGGGTGAAGTGCTGAAGACGGCGTGGCCGGCGCCGGGAAACACCAGCTGACGAGAACGGGGCAGAGACCTTGCGGCTATCTCGGCGAAGCCGGGCGGGGTGATCCCGTCGAATGCACCGCTCACCAGCAGGACAGGAATATCACTGCGGGCCGGTTCGGATGCACGGCCCGCGGCGCTTCCTACGTTCCAGACAGCGCAGTCCGAGAAAACATAGGGCGTCTGAGGCAGCAGCGACAGGACGGAATCCGGGAAATCCGGCAGCGCCTTCTTCGCCGCTGCCAGCATGCTTCTCTGACTGGTTCGTGGTACGTACTCGTGGCACTGGACGCCCAACTGCAGGCCGTACCCGAAGATCCCGGCCGTACCATGGGACGGAAGAAGTGCAGCCGCCGCCTTCGCGCCCGTGCCAGTCGCGAGATCATGGACGATGGCCGGGATTCGGGCTCGCAGGTCGGCATCGCTGCTGGCCCGCACCACGAGGTTGGCCAGCTTGTAGCCGTCGACGACCACCTCGGCCATCCGGCCGGAACCAGGGTCTTCGACGGATATCGACCGAGGCCGATCCGCGAGATCGTTCACAAGCCGGGTGAATTCTGAGTGCGCCTTCGGAAAAGCGCTGTTGCACGACCTGTCGTTCGCGCAGGCGTCGAACAGCGCCCGGTAACCGCGCGCCGCGGCACTCCAGTCGACCTCCACTGATGTGATCTGGGGAGGTACGACTCCGTCGAGAACCAGGGTGCGAATTCCTTCGGGGTGATCTCGCAACAGTTGCAAGGCGAGATTGGTCCCGTAGGAGACTCCGTACACGTTCCACTCATCGATGCCGAGCGCGATTCGGAGGTCGGCCACATCGGCGGCGTTCTCCGTGGTGTTGTACGCCGACAGGTCCCATCCGTCGCCGGCGAGACGCTCGCGACAGGCGCGCGTCGCGCGCGCACTCGCGTCAGACGTGGCCGGCTCAGCCATGACGAGCTGTGCCGAGCGTGCGGTGAACTCGTCGATCTCCGGACATGAAAGGAAAGGTTCGGCCTTCAAGGTGCCGCGCTGGCTTATGAAGATCACATCGCGATCGGCGTTCCACCCCGCAGCCGCTGACTGCTCCAGAAGGCCGCTTCCCCCGGGCCCGCCTGCCAGGAACACGATCGGGTCTTTCTTCGGGGTCGGCGACTGCGCCCTGAGCCGGGCGACAGGAATACGGATGGACCGGCCGTTGGGGCGCTCGCGGTTCTCGGGCACCGTCAGATATCCGCACTCGAACCCTGAGCCAAGGTCGTACTGCGGTGCGCCTTCGACAATCGGGTTCGGACAGGGCGCGGGATCGTAGGGGACGGCGCCCGAGCTTCCCTCCCCATACGTTCCGGCCAGAACAAGGGCCGCAGCGAGAGGGATGACGCCGCGACAGCGGTGAGCGGCCTTGGGCTGGCCGGCCGGCTTGGCGGCGGGCAGAAGAGCGGCGACGACTCGGTCAGCGCGCATTCACCCAGTCTCGCACGGACGCCTCAACGTCCTGCCTTGACTTCCCCCGCCCGCCATCCGCCGTATTCGGTGGTGAAGTTCGACGTCAGCCGCGTGCTGTCGTCCACCAGGAGATGCCAGGCGAGCTCGAAATCCAACAGCCAGGTGAGCGTCGTCCTGGCGAGCGCCTCCTTGGTGTCGGCGACCGTGGGCATGCGCAGGGGCCTATGTCCACGCGTGCCTCACATGATCGAATCGAGCGGCACGAGCGTAGCCCAGCACGCGATCCCGGCAGATGGACGAGCCGACGTCGCAGAGGTCCCCCGGGGGAGGGAGACGGATCCCCTGGCCGGGGGAAGCCGTCGCGCGGACGCGGCCGCACAGTGGGGAGTCATGAAGATTGCGTATGCGGCGATGGCATGGTCGGGCCTGTATGTGGCGTCAAAGGTGTTGTACGCCTTGGAAGGGCGGCTCGGCGTCACGGGCGGGCCGCACGTGTCCCCCGACAGTTACCAGGCGTATGGGCCTGGCGAGGTATCGATGGCGCAGTGGGCCAACGCCGGGAGCGGGCTGTTCATCATCGCGGTCCTGCTCCTTGGCCTGCTCAACTGGTCGGGGCGGTGGCCGCGCCGGATCCTGCTCACGCTGCATTGGCTGTTCACGGCGATGGCGGCCGTCGGCGGCGTCGGCATGCTGGCCACCGGGCTGTTCACCGACAGGGGAGGCGCGCTCTTCGGCGGCTACTGCGCGGTGTGGGCCGTCCTGCTGTACCTCTCCACCCGCGAACTGCACCGCCGCCCGACACGCGAGCTGCGGATGGTGCGTGGATAACGCGGGCGCCGGTCTGGAGTTCGTGGGCGCCGCGCGCCCTGGACCCTGCTGTACGGCACGCTCCAGGCGTACTGGGCGTTCGCGGACAGCCCGCCCCCGCGCAAGGCGCCATCGCGGTTCCGGGTGGCGCGTCCACCCTGGTAAGATGCGCATCGTTGCTCAAGCCTTCTCGGCGCGGACTCACCTCCGTCGGGGAGGCTTTTTTCATGCCCGAAACCTCCCGAAAGACGCGAGGCTGATCATGACCAGAGGGACCGACACCGCCGCAGCCGCGGGCACCTGGACCCTCGGCGACCTGACCGTCAACCGCATCGGATTCGGCGCGATGCGCCTGACGGGTAGCGCCGCCTTCGACCTCGGTACGCCGAGCGACCGCGAACGTTCGGTGAGCGTGCTACGGCGCGCGATCGAACTCGGTGTCAATCACATCGACACCGCCGCCTTCTACTTCTCGCGGCTGCGGTCCGCCAACGAGCTCATCAACCGGGCGCTCGCCCCCTACCCGGACGACCTCGTCATCGCCACCAAGGTGTGGCCGGGCAGGAGCCCATCGGGCGAGTGGGTGTGGGCCACGCCGGAACAGTTGCGCGGCCAGGTTGAGGAGAACCTGCGCCAGCTGGGCCGCGACCACCTGGACGTGGTGAACCTCCGCATCCCTCCGAGCCACAGGACCGGCTCGATCGCCGATCATTTCGGCGCGCTGGCCGACCTTCGCGACGCCGGGCTCGTCCGCCACCTGGGAATCTCCAACGCCACGTCCGAGCAGCTGGCCGAGGCCCAGGCCATCGCGCCGGTGGTCTGCGTGCAGAACGCCTACACCATCGGCGCTCCGGCCGGCGAACATGACCTGCTGCGGGTCTGCGGCGACCAGGGCATCGCCTTCGTGCCGTTCTTCGCGATCGCGGGTGCCGGCCGCGAGAGAGGAGCGAACGCGACGGAGCACGAAGCCGTGCTCGCGGTCGCACGCGCCCATGGTGTGTCGCCTGCGCAGGTCCGGCTGGCCTGGACGCTGCAGCAAGGACCGCATGTGCTGGCCATCCCAGGGACCGGAAATCCGGACCACCTCGTGGAGAACGTGGCCGCCGGATCGTTGCGTCTCTCCGACGAGGAGATGGCCCGCCTTCAGTCCCCGCCCTCTACAGCCGTAGAGTGAGAGGATGCGGATGACGACACTCGCTGACCAGTTCGTCCCGAAGCCCCACTTCGCCGAGCGCCACCAGATCGAGATCCCCGCCGCGCGGGCGGTCGTGTGGGAGGCGTGGCAACAGCTGGACCTGTCAGATCCACCGCTGGTGGCCCGGTTCCTGTTCGGGGCGCGCGATGTGATCGCGCGGCTGCGCCACGGTCACGCCCATCTGGATGTGCCGGACACGTTCATCCCGCTGGCCGAGGAGCGACCGGTGGAGCAGGTGAAGGGCGTCGTGGGCACCTGGTGGACCTTCGGGGCCACGAGCAACCGCGTTGACATCGCCGGTCGGCAGGAGTTCCTGGACTTCGCCGAGCCGGGGTACGGCAAGGCCATCGTCGGCATGCGCTTCGAGGAGATCGGCGGCGGGCGGACGCGGGTGACCACCGAGACCCGAGTCGTGTGCACCGATGAGGCCTCCCGCCGTGGGATGGCGCGCTACTGGCCGCTCATCCGCCCGTTCAGCGGGCTGATCCGGATCATGATGCTGCGGTCGCTGCGCAGCAGGGCGCTGCGATGACCAGGTCCGCACGCGTGACGGAGCTGCTGGAGGCGGCCGTCGCGATCGTGGCGGCCGACGGACTACGCGGACTGACCCATCGGGCCGTGGACAGCCGTGCGGGAGTGCCGCCCGGCTCGACCAGCTACTACTTCCGCACCCGCCAGGCGTTGCTGCAAGGCCTGGCGGAGCTCATCGCCGAGCACGAGCAGCGCGACATCGAACAGGCCGAGGTGTCGCCCGAGCTGGCGGACGCGCCGATGCTCAGGCAGGCCGCCGACCTGGTGGCCGGTGTGCTGGTCCACTGGCTGGGGCCGGCGCGGCAGCGGACCAGGGCCAGGTTGGAGATCTGGCTGCTGGCGGCCGAGCGGCCCGAGATGCGCGAAGCCCTCGGCCGGGTACGGGAGCACTTCCTCGAGCGCAGCCGGCTGCTGCTCGCCGGCACGGGAAGCGCCGCTCCGGCCGAGAACGCCCAGCTCGTCGTGGCGATGATCGAGGGACTGACCTACGACGGCGTGACCCGGCCCGTGCCCGAGCCGCCGGACAGGCCCACCCTTCGACGGGTCGTGGAGAAGATCCTCCTGGCTGCCGCCGAGTGACCGCCACCGCGGCCCCGAGAGCCAGTCGCGTGGGGTGTGAAAAGTAGGAAAAGTAAGTATATTTGCACTCTGCTGACCGAAGAGGGGCGGGAGCGCATGGCCGGGAAGATGATCGAGGGGCCGGACGGCCGTTACATCGTGGGCACCGTGAAGATCGGCGAGAAGGGGCAGATCGTCATCCCGAAGGATGCTCGGGACCTGCTCGGCATCGAACCGGGCGACACCCTGCTGGTGCTCGTGGACCGGAAGCAGGGCATCGCGCTGGTCGACAACGAGAGGTTCCGGCACTTCGCGACAGGTGTTCTCGCCATGCAGGAGGAGGCGCCCACCGATCCCGGCGGGGAGACGGGCCGATGACCGGCTACCGCAACCCGTTCGAGGGGAAGCGTGAGCCGTTGCCGCCCGCGCTGGCCAGGGCGGGCTTCCGCCAGGAGTTCGCCGAGCTGGACGGGGTGCTCATCAGCTACGTCCGGGGTCCCGAAGCAGGCGTGCCCATCCTCCTCGTCCCCGGACAGATGAGCCTGTGGAGCAGTTACCGCGTGGTCATGCCGGAGCTCGCGCGGCGGTTCACGGTGTACGCGATCGATGTCCGAGGGCACGGGAACTCCTCATGGACGCCGCGAGACTACTCATGGGACTCCGCGGGCACGGACGTGGCACACTTCCTGCGGCAGATCGTCGGGAAGCCCGCGATCGTCAGCGGCAACTCCTCCGGCGGCATCCTCGCCCTGTGGTGTGCCGCCCGCGTGCCGGAACACGTCGCCGCGGTCGTGCTGGAGGACCCGCCGATCTTCTCGGCCGAGCTGCCGCGCTTCCGCGACCGGGACCGCTGGGTGTACGGCAGCCTCGCGCACGCCGTACAGGTGCTCGGTGACCTCGATCGTCAGCGTGTGGCCGACATCTTCCGCCAGGAGATCCCGGTCGGCGAGACCAGGACCGTCCGGATGCCGGATCGGTTCGTCGACTTCCTCGACCGCCTGGTGACCCGGTACCAACGGCGGCACCCCGGCCGCCCGGCGAGTCTCGGCGTCCGGTGGCTGCCGGGGTCTCTGAACGAGCGGATCCGGGCGGCGTCGATGTTCGATCCCAACTTCGCCAGGGCGTTCGTCGACGGCCGCTTCTACGGCGACTTCTCGCACGAGGCCGCCCTGCGGGCGACGACCTGCCCCGCCCTGCTGTTGCACGCCACGTGGAGCCGGTACGACAGGTACGGACTCGTCGGCGCCATGGACGATGACGACGCCCGCCGGGTACGCGAACTCGCTCCTCAGACCGTCTACCGCCGGATCGACGCCAGGCATGTCATCCACGACGACAAGCCCCGGCAGTTCATCGCCGCCGTGACCGATTTCGCCGACACCCTCACCCCATGAGGCGACACGCTCATCTCTTGAGGAGAGGACGCTGTCGGAAGCGCTTCCCGCGATGCGCACCCGGAGCCCGGTGGAGAGGACGACGCGGGCAGGGTGAGGTGAGGGCGCCCACCTCCGCCGAAGCGCGACCCACTGACATCCGCGCCCGTCGGAGCGCGACCCGCCGAGGTCCCCGCCACCTCCGTGGACTCAGGCCCGCTGAGGTCCACGCCTGTAGAGCGCGACCAGCTGAGGCCCCCGGCGCCTCCGTCGACCTCGGGCCCGCTGAGGACCTCCGGCACCTCCGTGGCCCCCAGGCCTGAGGGGGTCGCACGGGACCTCCCCAAGGCCCGGAGAGCGCACGCCACTGCAGTGAGGAATCGATTGCAGCTACTCTTTCCCTCCAGACGATCCGAAACGGGGACAGGATGACGACGATCTACGATGTGGCTCGCCACGCGGGGGTGTCCGCCGCGACGGTCTCGCGGGTGGTGAACGGCCGGCCGAACGTGGATCCCGTGCTGGCCGAGCGGGTCAGGCGGGCCCTGACCGAGCTCGAGTACCGTCCCAACGCCGTGGCGCGCAACCTGCGCAAGAGCCAGACCACGCTGTGGGCCGTCATCATCTCCGACGTGGGCAACCCGTTCTTCACCGCGATGGTCAGGGGAGTTGAGGACGTCGCCCAGAAAGCCGGTTTCTCGGTCGTGCTGTGCAACAGCGACGAGGACCCCGCCAAGGAGGGCAAGTACGTCACCGCCGCGCTGGACGACCAGATGGCCGGCGTGATCATCTCGCCGTCCGGTCGGGCCACGCATGTCAACCGGCTGGTGGACGCCCGGGTGCCGGTGGTGGTCATCGACCGGCAGCTGCGCGGCATCGCCGTCGACACCGTGCTGGTGGACAACGAGCACGGCGCCGAGCTGGCCACCGCTCACCTCATCGACTCGGGGTACGAGCGCATCGCCTGCATCACGGGGCCGCGCAGGCTGTCGACGGCCGCCCAGCGCCTGCGCGGCTACCAGCGTGCGCTGCGCGGCCACGGCCGGGCCGTACGGGAAGAATTGGTGAAATATGCCGACTTCCGGGAGGAGGGCGGGTATGCGGCGATGGAGGCGTTGCTGCGGCAGGACTCCCCTCCGGACGCCGTGTTCGCCGCCAACAACCTGATGACGGTCGGCGCCGTCGAATGCCTGGTCGACCAGGGGGTGCGCATCCCGGAGGAGGTCGGCGTGGTCGGCTTCGACAACATCCCGTGGGCGCATCTGGTCAGGCCGTCGCTGACGACTGTGGGCCAGCCCACCTACGAGCTGGGCCGTACCGCCGCCCTGTTGCTGGCCGAGCGGATCGCCGAGCCGTCCCGCCCGGCCAGCAGCGTCACCCTGCACACCCAGTTGCACGTCCGCGAGAGCTCCCGCCGCTGACACCAGCGAACTGCCGCACGCCAGGGAACTGCCGCCGACACCCAGCGAACTATCGCCGACACCATTGACTCCGGTGTCTGCGTTCATTACCTTCTGGGCAATCAGCAATCGATTTCTCAGGGGTGCGCATGTCTGTGCCCGTTGTGCTCGGGGTCGACATCGGGACGTCCAGCAGCAAGGGAGTGCTGGTCGGCCTGGACGGCACGCTGCAACGGTCGGCCGTCCGGGAGCACACGGTGGACTGCCCCGGCCCCGGGCGTTTCGAGATGGACGGGCGGCTCTGGTGGGCGGAGTTCCGTGAGCTAGCCCGAGAGCTGGGCCGGGACGCCGAGGTGGTCGCGGTCGGGGTGAGCGGGATGGGGCCGTGTGTCCTGCTCGCCGACTCCGACGACATGCCGGTGCGGCCCGCCATCCTGTACGGCGTCGACACCCGCTCCACCGCCCAGATCGCCAGGCTCGAACGCGAGCTCGGCGCGGAGGAGATCCGCCGCAGGGGCGGCTCCGACCTGTCGAGCCAGGCGGCGGGCGCGAAGATCGCGTGGGTGGCCGACGAGGAGCCCGAGCTCTACGCGAAGGCGCGGCGGCTGTACATGCCCAGCTCCTGGCTGGTGCGCAGGCTCACCGGCGCGTACGTGCTCGACCACCACTCGGCCAGCCAGTGCACCCCGCTCTACGACGTCGGCCGCCTCGACTGGCACCGGCCGTGGGCGGACACGGTCGCGCCGGGCATCGAGCTGCCCCCGCTGCGCTGGCCGGGCGAACTCGCGGGCACGATCACCCGGCAGGCCGCCCGGGAAACCGATCTCCCGGAAGGCATCCCCGTGATCACCGGGACGGTCGACGCCTGGGCCGAGGCGCTCAGCGTCGGCGCCCATCAGCCCGGCGACCTCATGCTCATGTACGGCACGACCATGTTCCTGGTCCACACCACGCCCGAACACCGGACCTGGCCCGGCCTGTGGGGTACCGTCGGCGCTCTGCCCGGCACCTACAACCTGGCCGGCGGCATGGCCACCTCCGGCGCGATCACCGCCTGGCTGCGCGACCTCGTCGGCGGCGGCTACCAGGAGCTGCTCCAGGAGGCGGACGCGTCCGGCATCGGCGCCAACGGGCTGCTGATGCTGCCCTACTTCGCCGGAGAGCGCACCCCGGTCATGGATCCCCAGGCCAGAGGCGTGATCGCCGGGCTCACCCTCTCCCACACCCGGGGCGACCTCTACCGGGCGGCGCTGGAGGCCACCGGCTTCGCCGTACGGCACAACATCGAGACCATGCGGGCGGCGGGCGGCGACATCCGGCGCATCGTCGCCGTCGGCGGCGGCACCCAGGGCGGCCTGTGGACGCAGATCGTCTCCGACGTCACCGGCACACCTCAGGAGGTGCGCGCCACTTCGATCGGAGCCTCGTACGGCAGCGCCTTCCTGGCCGCCCGCCTCGTCGGCGAGGCGTCGATCGACGCGTGGAACCCCGTCACGCACGTAGTAACGCCACGGCCGGAAGCGGGCACCCAGTACGACCAGCTCTACCGCCTTTACCAGCAGCTCTACCCGAGCACGGCCGACATCGCGCACGCCCTGGCCGGCCGTCAGCATCGTTGATCCCCCCACGCGAAGGGCAGCCCATGTATCGATTCCCCCAGATCGTCGAACCGCCTGCCGCCGAGCCCGGCGTCGTCTACACCGTCGCCAGCGGCGACCTGCGGCAGAGCGCCAACCAGACCTGCTGGCCGGTGCAGGAGAAGCTGGAGAACGATCTCGCGGCCACGCTGCGCGACCTGGGCTGGTCGGTCCGGCGCGGCCACGAGGTCGATCCTGCCAAGGGGCACGGCTTCATCGACAGCCAGCGGGCCGGCATCGAGGTGTTCAAGGCCCTGCCGCCGGACGCTCCGCTGATCGTGGTCGAGGCGGTCTGGCAGTACAGCCACCACGTGCTGGCCGGGCTGCGCAGCCACCGCGGGCCGATCCTCATCGTGGCCAACTGGAGCGGTCAGTGGCCCGGCCTGGTCGGCCTGCTGAACCTGGCCGGCAGCCTGACCAAGGCGGGCAGGCCGTACTCGGTGCTGTGGAGCGAGGACTTCACCGACGAGTGGGCCAGGCACGGGCTCAAGACCTGGCTGGAGAGCGGCGAGCTGACCCACGACACCAGCCACGTCACCGGGCTCGGCGAGCTGCCCTCGACCCCCGAGTCCGAGCTGGGCCGGGCGCTCGCCCGCCAGCTCGCCACGGAGAAGGCGATCATCGGCGTCTTCGACGAGGGCTGCATGGGCATGTACAACGCCATCATCGACGACGAGCTGCTCAACCCGCTGGGCATCTACAAGGAGCGGCTGTCGCAGAGCGCGCTCGTCGCCGAGATGCACCGGGTCGGCGACGCCGAGGCGCTCGCGGTGCGCGCGTGGCTCGACAAGGCGGGCCTGACCTTCCACACCGGCGCCGACGAGGCCACCGAGCTGACCGAGTCGCAGCTGATCAGCCAGTTCAAGATGTACGTCGCGGCGCTGCGCATCGCCGATGACTTCGGTCTGGACGCCGTGGGCATCCAGTACCAGCAGGGGCTCAAGGACGTGGTCCCGGCCAGCGATCTGGTGGAGGGGCTGCTCAACAACGTCGAGCGTCCGCCGGTGCGCAGCCGCGACGGCTCCCGCGAGCTCTACGCCGGCCGCCCGATGCCGCACTTCAACGAGGTGGACGAGGGGGTCGCGGTCGACTCGCTGATCACCAACAGGGTGTGGACCGCGATGGGCCTCGACCCGGCGACCACGCTGCACGACATTCGATGGGGCGAGGAGTACGAGGGACAGTTCATCTGGGTTTTCGAGATTTCGGGATCGGTGCCGGCGTCGCACAACGGCGGTTACGACAAGTCGTGGAGCATGCGGCAGCCACCGATGTACTTCCCCCTCGGCGGCGGCACGCTGAGCGGCGTCTCCAAGCCCGGCGAGATCGTCTGGTCGCGGGTGTTCATCATGGACGGCGAATTGCACGTCGACCTCGGCCGGGCGAGCGTGGTGGAGCTGCCGGAGGAGGAGACCAGGCGCAGGCTCGACGCCACCACCCCGCAGTGGCCGATCATGCACGCGGTGCTGCACGGCGTCACCCGCAACCAGTTCATGGCCCGTCACCGGGCCAACCACCTCAACGTGGCCTACGCCCATGACGCGGACAGCGCCGACAGGGCGCTGACGGCCAAGGCCGCGGCCTTCGCCGAGCTCGGCGTGCACGTACACCTCTGCGGAATCTCCGCGCCGGTCCCAGGAGGGGGAGAGCGGTGAAGCTCTTACGTATCCCGATCGCCATGGTTCTGCTGTCCGGTCTGGCGTCGGCGGGCCCTGCCCAGGCTTCGTCGACCCACTCACCGGCCATCGTGGTGAGCAAGATGACCGGACCCGGTTCCGTCAGCGCCACCGACGCGAACTGGAAGATCAAGGCCACCGATCTCGGCGTCATGTGGGACAACGGCAGCGGGGAGATCCTCGCCGCGTTCGGCGACACGTTCGGCGACACCTGGCAACCTCCCGGCGCGAACGGCAACGACTGGCGCAGCCAGGTGCTCCTGCGCAGCACGGACCGCAACCTCGCCGACGGCATGTCGTTCAGCAGCGCGGCCACCGACGCTCCCGGCCACGCCAAGGAGCTCATCCCCAGCAAGAAGATCGACGGTGACGAGATCACCGTGATCCCCACCGCGGGCGTGTCGGTGGGGTCGCGGCAGTACCTCGCCTACATGTCCGTACGGCACTGGGGCGAGCCCGGAGTCTGGACCACGAACCACTCCTCGATCGCCTACTCCGACGACAACGGCCAGAACTGGGTCACCGGCGGCCCCCGATGGGACAACCCCGGCGGTGACAACCACTTCCAGATGGCGGCGTTCGTCCGGCGTGACGGCTTCGTCTACATGTACGGCACGCCGAACGGCCGCAACGGCGCCGCCTACGTGGCCCGGGTCCCCGAGGCCGCCGTGCTGGACAAGGCCGCCTACCGGTACTGGACGGGAAGCGCCTGGCAGTCGGGCCCTGACACGCTGGCCGCCCCGGTGGTCGCGGCGCCCGTGTCGGAGCTGTCGGTGCAGTTCAACAGCTTCACCGGCAAGTGGCTGATGACCTATCTGAAGGGCAGCGACGTGGTGCTGCGAACCGCGCCGGCGCCCACCGGCCCGTGGAGCACCCCCGCGGTGGTGGCCAGCTTCGCCGACTTCCCCGGCCTGTACGGCGGCTTCATGCATCCGTGGTCGTCGGGGCCGAACCTGTATCTGGCGCTGTCGGAGTGGACGCCGTACAACGTCTATCTGATCCGCGTCACGCTGAACCGCGACGGGAGCATCACCAATCCGAACCTCGTCCGGGATCCCAGCTTTGAACGCCAGACCACGGGCACGGTCTCGGCGCCGTGGGCCGTGACCGGCAACGGCGGTATCGACAACGCCACCTGGGCCTTCACCGCGGATCGCAACGGCTTCGTCAGGTACAACCGGGGTTGGCACGACCTGCACCAGACCGTCTCCGTCACCCCGCACACGGCTTACACGCTGAGCGGCTGGCTCAGAACCTCGCCCAACAACGACAACGGGTTCTTCGGCGTGCGTAACCCGGGCGGCCCGCCGTTCGCCGAGGTCAACTTCAGGGCCGTCGGCGGCTGGACGAAGTTCACCGTCACCTTCAACAGCGGCAGCCGGAGCTCCGTCGAGGTCTTCGCCGGAATCTGGACCGACAACGGCGACATGTGGCTCCAACTGGACGACTTCGCCCTGACCAAGTCCTGACCTCGTCGACGTACGAGCCCGTACATCGATTGGATAACAGACGTTGACGCCCTCAGTGGAGGGCGATAGGAAGCCAGGCAATCGATTTCTCGATTCTCATAGGAGGACCCGTGACCTACGGCCAGCACGGCAGCAGCCTGCGCGACCTCCCGCGGTTGCGTTCGCACCGCCGCAGGAGGGCGTCGAGCTGGGACCGTTCGGGCGGCAACGACGACCGCGTGACGGTCGCGCCGGGGGAGACGGTCACCCTCGCCGACATCCGCGGCGCCGGCTCGATCAACCACATCTGGATGACCGTGGCGCCCCGCGACCCCGGCACACCCGAGACCCACGACCGGGACTTCCTCCGCAAACTCGTCCTGCGGGTCTTCTGGGACGACAACGAGCACCCGAGCGTGCTCGTGCCGCTGGGCGACTTCTTCGGCATGGGCCACGCCCGCACCGCCAACTTCGTCTCGGCCCCGCTCCAGATGAGCCCGCAGGACGGCAAGGCCTTCAACTGCTGGTTCCACATGCCGTTCAGCAGCCGGGCCAGGTTCGAGCTGACGAGCGAGTGCGAGGAGGAGGTGCTCTGGTTCTACTACTACATCGACTACGACGAGTTCGACGAGCTCGGCGAGGGGCTGGGCCGCTTCCACGCCCAGTGGCGGCGCGAATGCCCCACCGACGGCCTCGACCAGGGCCAGCTGTCCAACTCCGAGTACCTGTTCGGCGGCACCAACCTCGACGGCGCCGGCAACTACGTCATCCTCGAGGCCGAGGGCCGCGGCCACTACGTCGGCTGCGTCCTGAACGTCACCAACCTCCGCCGCACCTCCGACTGGAACTGGTACGGCGAGGGCGACGACATGATCTTCATCGACGGGGAGGCGTTCCCGCCGAGCCTGCACGGCACCGGGACCGAGGACTACTTCAACACCGCGTGGTGTCCCAGCCAGCCGTACCACGCCCCCTACCACGGGCTCACCCTGCCGGGCGGCGAGAACTGGTCGGGACAGATCTCGATGTACCGCTTCCATATCGAGGACCCGGTGCCGTTCACCACCTCGATCAAGGTCACCATCGAGCACGGCCACGCCAACCGCCGCCAGGACGACCTGTCCTCGGTCGCCTACTGGTACCAGGAGCTCCCGCACCGGCCGTTCACGCTCCCACCCGTGAGCGCGCGGCTGCCCCTCATGTGATCACCCGTCGGGTGCAGCACGTTCAGGAAGGAGACGGCACCAGGTGCCCCGATAAGCGGCACATGAAGAGCACTCACCCCCCACGTCACCGAAGGAGACGACGTGCGCACACAACTCATCCGGCTGATCGCGGCCGTGGCCGGCACCGCGGTGCTGGCCGTCGGCTGCGGGTCGGGCGGCACGGGCCAGGGCGCGGCAGGCGGCAAGGCCGAGATCACGCTGTGGCAGCAGAAGTTCACCGACCAGGAGGACGCCTGGTACAAGAAGGCGGTCGCGGGGTTCAACAAGTCGCAGGACAAGGTCGTGCTCAAGCACGTGATCGTGCCGGCGGACGTGTGGGACCAGAAGATGAAGGCCGCCCAGGCCGCCGGCAAGGCGCCCGACGTCTACACCGTCAACTACAGCAAGGTGCCCGGCTTCGCCCGCACCGGCCAGATCCAGGCGCTCGACGCGCTCATCCCGGCCGACAAGTGGGCCGGCCTGCAGGAGTCGGTGGTCGGCTCGGTGGAGCACAAGGGCAAGAAGTACGGCTACCCCATGCTGGTCGAGCCGTCGGCCGTGCTGTATTACCGCAAGGACCTGTTCGCCAAGGCCGGGCTCGACCCCAACAAGCCGCCGGCCACCTGGCAGGAGCTCGTCGACTACGGCAAGAAGCTGACCACCAAGGACGTCGCGGGCGTCGTCACCGCCGCCAACCAGATCGACATGGCCTGGTCGACCTGGGGTCTGCAGTGGAACGCCGCCGGGCACCTGCCGATCAGTGACGACTGGTCCACGCCGCAGGCGACCGACGCGAAGTACAAGCAACTGCTGCAGGTCTACCAGACGCTGTACCAGCAGGGGATCATGCCCAAGCAGCCGCTGGCGCCCTACGCCGACGCCAACCCGCTCGGCCAGGGCAAGACCGCGATGATGGTCTGCGGTTCGTGGGCGGCCAGCGTGCTGCTCCAGGACTACCCGAAGATGGTCGCCAACATCGGCGCCGCCGCCCTGCCCTCCTTCGACGGCGACACCACCAAGCCCACCGCCACGCTCGGCGGCTGGACGCTGGTCGTCGACGCCAAGTCCAAGAACGCCAAGGCCTCGGCCGACTTCGTCTCCTGGCTGCTGGCCGGCGACCCCACGCTGCTGGTCGAGTTCTTCAAGAACACCAAGTTCTCCAAGTACTCGCCGCGGGCGGCCGTGGCCGACGCGATCAAGAACGACCCGGCCGCGGCGGAGAACCCCTGGGCCAGGACGATCGAAGAGCAGGTCGTGAAGTACGCCAAGCCTGAGCCCGCCTACGACTGGGCCATCAGCCTGGCCTTCGGCAAGGCCATCGAGAAGGCGCTGCAGGGCAAGGACATCGACCAGGCGCTCCAGGCGGCCGACGCCGAGATCAAGGACGTGATCGCCAAGAACAACCTGGCCGGACAGGGTTCCTGACGAGTGAGCCCGCCGCCGGTCCCGCACGGGTCCGGCGGCGGAGAAAGGAGCGCCCGTGGCTGTCACGTCACTGCGGGCCGCACGCGTGGAACGCCGCGCCGGCGTCCGCGCCCGCCCGAAGCGGGAGAGCAGGGCGGCGTTCATCATGCTGGCGCCGCTGCTGGTCCTCCTGGCGATCTTCGTGATCTGGCCGCTGATCCACGCGGTCTACATCAGCTTCTTCACCTGGAGCTTCTACGACCCGGCGGTGTTCGTCGGGCTGGAGAACTACATCAACGTCGTCACCGACGAGGAGTTCGTCAACTCGGTGGTGCGTGGCCTGCTGTTCTCCGCCATGGTGGTCCCCGTCCAGGTCACGATCGCGTTCGTCTTCGCCAACCTGGTCAAGACGGTCAGCCGCCGGATGGCCGCCGTCATGAAGGTGACGATCTACGTCCCGGCCGTGATCTCCGAGGTGATCGCCGCCGTCGTGTTCGCACTCATCTACACCCACCGCGGCGGCCTGCTGAACTGGTTCCTCGACTTCTTCGGCATCGAGGCGATCCCCTGGCTCGGCGACACCGCCACCGCGCTTCCGGCGGTGGCCATCCCGGCGATCTGGATCGGCATGGGCGTGGCGTCCCTGATCATGCTGGCCGGCCTGCTCGACATCCCTGAGGCGTACTACGAGTGCGCCTCGCTGGACGGGGCCGGGCCGTGGACCAAGATGTGGCGGATCACGCTGCCGCTGATGAAGAACGTCATCCTGTTCCTGCTGGTCACCGGTTTCGCGGCGTCGCTGCAGTTCCTCATCCTGCCGTGGCTCATGACGCAGGGCGGCCCGGTGAACTCCACCAACCTGCCGAACCTGTTCATCCTCGCGCACTTCAACAAGGACCTGTACGTCGGCTACTCGATCGCCGCGGCACTGCTGCTGTTCGGCGTGCTCGGCGCGGTGTCGGCGATCATCTTCCGGCTGGTCAGATCAGAGAAGGCGATGGACGCATGAGAGGCGCGCTCGGCTGGATCGTCCGGTACGGCCTGGCCGTGGCCATCGTCGTCGCCGCGCTGTTCCCCCTGGCCTGGCTGGCGGTGGCAGGCTTCAAGGCCAAGACCGAGGTGGTGGCCACCCCGTTCCAGTTCTTCCCCGAGGTGTGGCGCTGGGACAACTACGCCCAACTGCTGGCCGACGAGGCGTTCGTGCGCGCGCTCGGGGTGACCTTCGTCGGGGCCGCGCTGTTCGCGGCGCTGAGCCTGGTGGTCAACGCGCTGGGCGCCTACGCCTTCGCCCGGCTGGAGTTCGCGTTCAAGCGGACGATCTGGGCCATCGTGATCACCACGATGTTCATCCCCGGCATCGCGATCATGCTGACCTCGTTCATCGTGGTCACCGAGCTGGGCATGCTGGACAGCATGTCGGTCCTGGTGATCCCCGGCGCGGCCTCGGCCGTCCAGGTCTTCTTCCTGCGCCAGTTCTTCCTGGCGGTGCCGACCGCGCTGGAGGAGGCGGCGCAGCTCGACGGCGCGGGGCCGTGGCGGATCTTCCGCCACATCTTCATCCCGCTGTCGAAGGGCGCGTTCGTGGTGGTCGGCGCCACCTCGTTCCTGCTGTTCTGGAACTCCTACGTCTGGCCGGTGCTCACGATCACCGACCCTGAGCTGTTCCCGATCCAGCAGTACCTGGCGACCTTCCGCTCAGAGAGGACCAGCGAGCAGGGCCTGCTCACGGCCGGATCCACGCTGGCCGCCCTGCCCGTCATCGTCCTGTTCCTGATCTTCCAGCGGCACATCATCCGCGGCGTGCGCATCTCGGGACTCAAGTGAACGCCAACCTCGGCAACGCCCGGCCCATCCCCCACGACGAGGGCAGGCACGTGGCCATGCCTCTGGGCGGGATCGGCACCGGCAATCTCGCGATCTGCGCCGACGGCGCGCTCCGGCAGTGGCAGCTGCAGAACGTCGGCAACCATCGCGGCAGCCTGCCGTACACCTTCTTCGCCCTGCGGGTGAGCACGTGGGAGCCGCCCGCGAACGAGGTGTTCGTCCTGCAGGCGCAGGCGGCCGACGCCCCGGCCACGCCGCTGGTCAACGACGACCACGTGCCGGAGTGGCAGCGCGAGCTGCTGCGTGGGCATCGGGGGGTGGCGGGGACGACCTTCCGCGGGCTCTACCCCTTCGCCCACGTGGAGTACCACGGGCTGCCCGTCGACGTCGGGCTGGAGGCGTTCAACCCGCTGATCCCGCTGGACGTGGACGACAGCTCGCTGCCCGCCGCGCTGTTCACCTTCACGATCGCCAACCCGGGGCCGCTTCCCGCCCAGGTGTGGCTGGCGGCGGCCGTACAGAACCCGGTCGGGCACGACGGCACCACCCCTGTCGACGGCGTGCGCGCGCTCGGCTACGGCGGCAACACCAACCGGGTGCGCCGCGAGCGCGGGTGGACCTCGCTGGTCATGGAGAACACGGCGGTCGACCCGGCGGCACCCGGCGCCGGTCAGGCGGTGCTGACCGTGGACGCGGCCGACGCCGCGGTGCTGCCGCAGTGGACGCATCCAGACGAGTTCCTGGCCTTCCTGGCCGGGCGCGCGGTCTACGCCGACGCCGAGAAGGCGCAGCACACCCCCTGGCTGCCGGACTACCAGGGCAGCGGGCCGCAGCAGGGGTACGGCCCCAGCCCGGCCGGTCAGACGTGGAACGGGGGCGTGGTCGCTCCGATGATCCTCCAACCCGGCGAGTCACGAAATATCCGGGTTTGTCTGGCGTGGCATTTCCCCAATCGCTACGCCAACTTCGTGCAGTTCGGGCCGCCGAACCCGCAGTGGGGGCCGACCAAATTCTGGCTGGGCAACGCCTACGCGACCAGGTTCGCCGACGCCGTCGACGTCGCCGGACACGTGCGCGAGCAGTGGGCGCGGCTTCGTGAAACGTCGCTGGCGTGGGTGGACACGCTGGCCGACAGCAGCCTGTCTCCGACAGCGGTCGAGCACCTGGCCGCGCAGGCGGCGATCCTGCGTAGCCCGTCCTGCTTCCGCACGGCCGACGGTGCGTTCTTCGGCTTCGAGGGAGTCCTCGGGGCCTCGACCGTGATGTGGTCGGGCGACGTCGGCGGATCGTGCCCGCTCAACTGCACCCACGTGTGGAACTACGCGCAGGCGGTGGCCAGGCTCTTCCCCTCCCTCGAAAGGAGCATGCGCGCCACCGAGTTCGACGTCATGCAGGCGCCGGAGGGCTATATCCCGCACCGGGTGATCACGCCCACCTACCTGCGCCAGCTCTGGGAGCTGCCCATCGGCGGCCCGGTCGAACCCGCCCTCGACGGCATGCTCGGCACGATACTCAAGACCTATCGAGAGGTACGGCACGGCGCGGACTGGCTGGAGCGGTACTGGCCGCGGGTCAAGCGCCTGCTGGCCCATATCCGGGAGAAATGGGACCCGGACGGCAGCGGTGTGCTGCGCGGCATTCAGCCCTCCACGCACGACATCGACCTGTGCGGGCTCAACCCGTTCATGGGCACGCTGTGGCTGGCGGCGCTGCGCGCCGCGGAGGAGATGGCGATCCTGATGGGGGAGCCCACCATGGCGGCGGAGCTGCGCGAGCTGTTCACCAAGGGCGGTGCGCGCTACGACGAGGCGCTGTTCAACGGGGAGTACTACGCGCAGGTGCTGGAGGAGGGCGACTCGGCCGAGTTCCAGTGGCTGGAGGGCTGCCTGGCCGACCAGCTCATCGGCCAGTGGTGGGCGCACCAGCTCGGCCTGGGCCACGTGCTGCCGCGCGAGCACGTGGTGAGCGCGCTGCGCGCGGTCGTCCGGCACAACCTGCGTACCGGGTTCGACGGCTTCGACCACCCGTACCGGGTGTTCGCCGACGGTGCCGACACCGGCCTGCTCATGTGCACCTGGCCGCGCGGCGGCAGGCCGCAGGTGCCGACCCGCTACTGCGACGAGGTGTGGACCGGCAGCGAGTACCAGGTCGCGGCCCACTGCCTGTGGGAGGGGCTGGAGGAGGAGGCAGGCGCGATCCTCGACGGGGTGTGGGCCCGATACGACGGGCGGCGGCGCAACCCGTACAACGAGATCGAGTGCGGCGACCACTACGTGCGCGCCATGGCCGGCTGGTCGGTGCTCGACGCGCTGGCCGGCGCCTCCTACGATGCCGTGACCCAGCGGCTCACCGTGTCGCCCCGCGGGCACGGCCGGTGGCCGCTGCTGCTTCCGACGGGGTGGGGGACCCTCATCCGCGACGCCGACGGCGTTCGCGTCTCCTGCTCCTATGGGGATCTGGAGGTTCATGTACAGGAGTGTTCGTGATTGCTAGCCTCTGAGGGATGAGGGGATCCTTGGCCGGGAGGCGGGTCTTCGTCACCGGCGCGGCCAGCGGGATCGGGCGGGCCACGGCGCTGCTGTGCGGCCGGATGGGAGCCGAGCTCTTCCTGACCGACCTGCGGGACCTGACGGCGGTCGCCGAGGAGATCGGCGGCGCCGTACGGTATGCGAAGAGCGCGGACATCGCCGACTTCGACCAGGTACGGCGGATGGCGGAGGAGATCCACGCCGCCGCGGGCCCCATGGACGTGGTGATGAACATCGCGGGCATCTCGGCCTGGGGCACCGTCCAGACGCTGGAGCACCGGCACTGGCGCTCGATGGTCGAGGTCAATCTCATGGGGCCGATCCACGTGATCGAGTCGTTCGTCCCAGCGATGATCGCGGCGGGCAGGGGCGGGCACCTGGTCAACGTGTCGTCGGCAGCGGGTCTGCTGGGGCTGCCGTGGCACGCCGCCTACAGCGCCGCCAAGTTCGGCCTGCGCGGCGTGTCCGAAGTGCTCAGGTTCGACCTGCGGCGGCACGGGATCGCGGTGACGCTGGTGTGTCCCGGAGGGGTGGACACACCGCTGACCGACACCGTCGAGATCGCCGGGGTGGACCAGCGGGACGAGCGGTTCCGCAGATTGCAGGCGCGCTTCCGCAGGCGCGCGGCCACGCCGGAGCGGGTGGCCGCGACGATCGTGCGGGGCATGCTGCGCAGGCGCTACCTGGTGCACACGGCGACCGACGTACGGCTGGCCCACCTGGCCGAGCGGCTGGTCCCGCCGCTCTACGCGGCGATCATGCGGGGGATGAACCGGACCATGACCCGCGCGTTGCAGCGGCAGGCCCGATGAGCGCGCCGCGCATCGCCCCCGGCGGCCTGGCCGACGTCGGCTGCCGCACGTGGCTGTTCAGCGCCGCCGCCGGCCGGGTCGCCCGTACGGCGCCGCCGAACCTGTTCCTGACCCTGGGCAGGCACCGGCCGCTGTTCCGGGGCTGGCTCAGGTTCGCCGGGCGGCTCATGCCAGGGGGCAAGTTGCCCCGGCATGACACCGAGCTGGTCATCCTGCGGGTGGCGCACCTGCGGGGTTGCGCCTACGAGTTCGAGCACCACCGCCGGCTGGGCAGGCGGGCAGGGGTGGACCCCGACCGGGTACGGCAGGGGCAGGCGTCCGGCGGCTGGTCGCGGCGCGACCGGCTGGTGCTCGCCGCGGTCGACCAACTGCACGTCGCGTGCGATCTCGACGACGAGCTGTGGGGCGAGCTCCACGCCGAGCTGGGCGACGCCGGGATGATCGAGCTGGTGATGCTGGTCGGCCACTATGAGATGCTGGCGACGTTCATCGGGACCCTGCGCATCGCGCCCGACGCGCAACGGAGCATTCGTGACTGACCTGCGGCCCCTGCCCAGCGGACGGCATCAGCTGACCCGCGAGGAGGTCGTCTCCTCCCAGCGCGCCCGCATGCTGAAGGCGATGCGCGAGTCCATGCTCGAACGCGGCTACGCGGGCACGTCGGTGACCGACATCGTGCGCCGCGCCGGGGTGTCGCGGGAGACGTTCTACCAGCAGTTCGCCTCCAAGCAGGTCTGTTTCATCCAGGGCCTCGACGAGGCGATCGACCTGCTGGCGGCGCTGCTCGACGCCGCGCGCGATCCCCGGCTCCAGCCGCTCGACCGCTTCCGCGTGCTGCTGCGGACGTATCTGCGCGCCCTGGCCGCCGAGCCGGCCCGCGCCCGGTTCTTCCTGGTCGAGGTCTACGCCGCCGGTCCCGAGGCGGTGGCCAGGCGCATGGAGATCCAGCGGCGCTTCGCCGCCGAGATCGGCGACATCTTCGAGGCGCGGACCGACGACGACAGGTTCGCCTGCGTGACCCTGGTGGCCGCCGTCGCCCAGCTCGTCACCGCGCACCTCATGGCAGGCGACCTCGACGGCCTGGTGGCGCTGGAGGAGCCGCTGACCCGGATGGCCGAGCGGCTCCTCACGGTCAGCAGTCGGGGATGACGGCGCCGTTGTTGTCCCTGGCCTCGTCGTTGCCCCACCGGCTGAGGTAGTAGGCCGACACGTAGGCGCCCCAGCCGTTCTTGCCCGCGTACACGATGTCGAGGTCGGTCTTCAGCCACCAGTGGTTGTAGTTGCCCGAGCCGTCGCGGATCTCCTGGCCCCAGACCTTGCAGTACACGTAGTTGGTGCCCGCCTTGAGCACGCCCTGCGCGTCGGCGGTGTTCGGCCCCGCGTAGCCGGTGGCATCGGCGAACGTGTCCACCCAGGACCGCCCGCCGCCCGAGCACGCGTTGTCGCTGGTGAGGTAGCGCTGGTTGTAGTACGGGGGATAGGGCGCCAGCGACTGGCCGTTGATCACGATCGTCTGCCCGGCCCCGTTGTAGAGCTGCTCGTAGTGGATGTGCGGGCCGCTGGAGCCGCCGGTCGAGCCCGTCACGCCGATCTGCTGGCCCTGCGAGACGAAGGCGCCGTGCGGCACCGAGAAGGAGGCCAGGTGGAAGTAGTACGTCTTCCACCCGCCGCCGTGATCGATCACCACGTAGTTGCCTGCGCCCCCGGCCTCCCAGTAGCGGTAGGCGGTGCCCGAGGCCGAGGCCAGTACCGGGGTGCCGCCCGTCGCGCCGCCGTCCGACCTGACGAAGTCGAGCGCGAGGCGCACCTCGGTGGAGTGGTGGCTGTAGGTCCAGGTCTGGCCGCAGGGGAAGGGCGCCTTGAACAGCGGCGCCGCGTGGGCGGGGAGGGCCGGTAAGAGCCCCAGCAGTAGGGCGACGGTGGCTAAGGCGAGACGTGCGGAACGCATGAGCGACTCCTAGAAGACCGGCAACCAGGGGAACTCGTGGAGGCGGTCGCGGACCGCCGGCGGCAGGACGGGCTCGATCGCCGCCCGGTAACCGGCCACGGCATCCGCGGCCCGCCGGCGATCGCCGTTGAACAGCTCGTACGGGGTGGGGATCGGTAGGGGGAGCGGGGGACCGTACGGAACCCTCGGGGGTTGCGCGATGACGACGTCACCGGAGCCGGTCACCGCGTTCGGGTCGATGTCGTAGGCGTGGTCGCCGAGGAAGTAGCCGGCGATGCCGTTGGCGAAGCCCAGCAGGTTGGTGATCGGGTTCTCGGAGTGGCAGATGCCGTCGTTCTGGTTGCAGATCTCCTTCACCCGCAGGCCGCCGAAGCCGCGCGGGCCCTTCATGGTGATGCCGGGCACCACGGTGGGCAGGTTGGTCTCGATGCCGCCGGGCCCGCCGTTGACGCCGATCCTGCGCGGGTCGCCGTACAGGACGCCGTTGATCAGGTGGTGCGGGATGTCACCGGACCCGGACAGGGTGTGGAGCATGTCTCCTGCGACGATCGCGCCCTGGGAGTAGCCCGAGATCGTGATGCGGCTGCCGGGGCAGGCCGCGTGGAAGGTCCGCACCGCCCGGTCGAGGGTGGCGATGCCCTCGGCGACCGAGTCGTCCAGCGAGACCGGGTCGCCCGGGTAGGGGGCGATGGACGCGGAATAGTGGATCTTCGTGAAGCCGACGCCGGGGGGCAGGGTGGCGTTCGTCCGGTCGTAGACGTTCGCGTCCGGATCGAGGTGGCCACCCACCTCGAAGATCATCTTGGTGTCGCAGGTGGCGGCCGCGGCTGGCGAGGAGATCCCCGCCAGCCCGGCCGCGACTAACACTCCCGCTAACGCAGCTCTCATTGACAGCCTCCTTGCCAAGAAAGTAATCGATTTCCCGACTTGTGTACACCGCTGTTCACGAGTCGTCGGCCGTCGGCGGGCGGGGCGGTGGAACCCGATCTCCGTCCGGCGCGTTGGGCGCGGTGATGAACGAGATCCCCGGTTTGACGGAGTTGGTCGCGCGGCTCACCTCCGATGAGCACGGCTTCGTCGCCGTCCTCCCCGAATTGGACGGCGTCGAGGGGTTCGGCACCACCGCGCTGGCCGCCGCCGCCTGCCATATCCCGGAGGTGGTCGAGCATTTCGGCGACGGCATCGACTGGCTCACCGTCGGCGCGGCCACGCCCCGCGTCGTCGAGTCCCTCGTACGCGTACGGCTGGCGTCCTTCGGCGTCCCGTGGATATCGGCGGACGCCGAGGCCGAGTTCGAGGAGCCGGGCACCGGCCTGCTCGTGCTCGACGGGGTGCGGACCGCCGAGCAGTTGCGCGCCTGCCTGAGCCTGACCTCGGGCGTCACCGTGCTGGTGACCGCCAGGACCGCGGATATCCTGCCCGGACTGCCGTCGATCATCCGGCTCAAGGTCCCTGACGGGGGCTGGCCCCTGCTCGCCAGGCTGTCCGGATCGCTGGGGACAGCGGTGGACGACGCGTTCGACCTCGCCGATCCGGCCGCCAGGGCCTGCGCCGTACAGAAGGTCCTGGACGCCGGGCTGCCGTCGCTCTCGCCGGGGGCGCTGCCCCGGCTGCTGGAGCTCAGCGCCTTCGCCGCGGACAGCGACATCCCCGCGAGCGTCGTCCCCGCCGTGTGGCAGCGGACGGCGGGCCTGTCGAAGGGGGAGGCCGAGCGGCTGCTGACCGAGCTGTCCGAGGCCGGGCTGGCGGTTCACCACCCCGACCGCGACCTGTTGCTCGTACCCGACGTGGTCCGTGACTACCTGCGCCAGGCATCGAGCGGGGAGGTCGTCTCCCGCACCGCCAGGGCGCTGATCGACTCCTTCACGGACGCCGCTCGCACCAACGGGGCGGCGGCGGCGAGCCCGGCCACCACGGCCAGGGCCGGTCCGGGGAGCAGGGCCAGCGGTGTGGGCGAGGAGCCGCCGAGGTCGGCGAACCATTCGACCGGCGTCTCCAGCAGTTCTCCCAGCGCACCGGCCAGGCTGGTGATCGCGAGCAGCAGCCCGCACACCCGGCCGAGCAACCGGTCGGGTGTGATCGCCTGGCGATGGCTGAGCAGGGCGACGGCGGCGACGGCCGTCCCGGTCATGGGGACAAAGCGTCCGATCATGTACCAGAGGTCGCCCAGGTCCGTGCCGGACAGCGCGAGCAGCAGGGTGAACGGCTGGCTCACCAGCACGGCCGCCCACGCCAACCGGAAGGCTCCGAGCCTGCGGTGCAGCAGTACGGCCAGCAGCGCCCCCACGAGGTAGGCACCGTAGATCGACATGTTCAGCGACCAGAAGAATTCGCCGAACGGGACATCTCTCGACACGTCGAGCGTCACGCCCAGCGCCTTGCCCGCCACCTCGTCCGCGACCTCCTCGAACAGCGCCGACACCACCAGATAGGCGGCAATCGCCCGCAGTACTGGTTGCTTCAGGGTGAAGCGGAACCCCTCCGCCATCTCCCGCCAGAACCCCGCTCTCGGCGGCGGCGGCTCCTCGGCGGCGACGCCGCGGAACAGCAGCGCCGCACCGCCCATCAACACACTGACGACGATCAGCAAGGCGGATTCGTCCCGGTCCAGGGGGACAACACCGCCCCCAGACCGAGAAGGAGGATCGACGGCAGCACGGACAGTGCGGCGTTCGCCGGTACCAGGCGCTCACGCCCGACGACGGACGGCAGGTAGGCGTCCTGGCCGATCGGCGCCACCGCCGCCAGGGCGGTCGTCATCGCCGTCACCGCGAGGACGTGCGGCCCGCCGGGAACGCCCAGCAGATCGGCGACCATGACGGAGCTCACCGCCACGGCTCCCAGCAGGGCCATCATCACCATGACGGACCGGCGGCGCCGTACCCGGTCGATCAGCACCCCGAGCGGCAGTCCCAGCAGGACAGGCGCGAGAGTCGCCAAGGCCCCGTCGACGAGCCTCCAGTTGAGCCGGTCTATCGGCGGTTCCGGGTCGCTCCCCAGCAGGCTCGGCTCGGCGAGCATCAGGGAGCCGGAGAGGGCGGCGACCGCGAGGGCGAAGATCAGGAACTGGCGCGAGCGTAACGGGTGGCCATCCGGACATCATCCATGATCCCCCAGGCGCCGCAGAACGCCGTAAGTGTCGCGGAGCAGGCCGGGCGCCAACTGCCGGTGAACGGCCGACAGCGGTGTCCAGACGAGTGCCGCCACCGGCCGGTCGTAGTTCACGAACGTGCCCAACGACACCCGATCGTCATCGACGACGACGAGGAGATGGCCGGTGAGCATCCAGGAGCGGGCCTCGAGCCTGATCCAGTTGTCGCCGCGGTCGGCGATCTTCCACCCGGCCACGCGTGACGGCTGCTGTTCGAGACGCAGGCCGAGGAGCACCCGCCAGATGAACTGGCCCTGGCGGCCCGCGACGTTCTCGAACGCCGCACGGGCCCACTGCTCCGGTGACCCGGCTGAGGCGGCGCTCGTCACGAGCGTGAAGAGATCTCCGTAGTCGGGGTCGGCGAGCGTGCTGAGCGCGAGGATCTTCGAGGGAATGTCGTGCTGCTGGAAGACGGACAGCGCGGACTCATTGACCTTCATCTGCCTGACTCCTTTCGAGATGCCTCGAAAGTAACATACATACACGTATGCAGGTAAAGCGGGGATCTTGTGGACAACAGCACTCATGCTCTATAACAAGTAGTACTACTGCTTGTAGAGCAAAGGGGGCACCGCCGATGCGGGTGCTTGTGGTGGGGGCCGGGATCAGCGGGCTCGCGGCGGCGCGCGGACTGATCGCCGCAGGTCACGAGGTGGTGGTCCTGGAGCAGGCGGAGGAGCTACGCCTCGGGGGTGGCGCCATCACCCTGTGGTACAACGGCACGGCCATCCTCCGGGACCTCGGCGTCGACCTGGACGGGTCGGGGCAGCGGCTGACGACGTTATGCCTGCGGACGGCCGGCGGCCGCCGGGTGCTGGACTTCGATCTGGAAGCGCTGGCCGACCGGTTCGGGTCGGCGGCGCGGGTGATTCCGCGCGGGTCGCTGATCACGCTCCTGGAGAGCGGGCTGCCGGAGGGGACCGTACAGTTCGGCGCGCGGCTGGCGGCCCTGCAGGCCGACGTCGACGGCGTACGGGTGCGCACGCAGGCAGGTGAGGACTACAGCGGCGACTTCCTGGTCGGAGCCGACGGCGTGCACTCGCGGGTGCGTGCGCTCGTCCTGGGTGACGGCCCGGCGGCCCTGACCGGCGCGGCGATCTGGCAGGGCCTGACCCCCGCCCCGTTCGATCCCGGGTCGACCACGACGCTGATGGTCGGCAGGCAGGGCGACTTCGGGTACATGGGCGCGGGTGACGGGCTCATGCAGTGGTTCTTCGACGTGCCGTGGTCGCCGGACGCGCCGCCGGAGGACAAGCCGCTGGAGATGCTGCGCCGACGGTTCGCGGGGTGGGGCTCGCCGGTCGAGCAGGTGCTGTCCTCGCTGGCGGACGGCGACGCCGAACTGTTCCCGCACACCCGGCACAAGGTGCCGTGCCGCTGGGGCGCCGGGCGGTGCGCGCTGCTCGGCGACGCCGCGCACGGGATGCCGCCCGTCATGGCGCAGGGCACGAACCAGGCGCTCGAGGACGTGGCGACGCTGGTGGAGTGCCTGGCCGAAGTCCCCGATCCGGGCGCGGTCGTGGGCGTGTACTCGGCCAAGCGGAGGCGGCGGGCGGCCCTGGCCTCCACGCTCGCCTCGCACGGCCTCGCGGTGTCCGGCCCGAGGACGTTCATGCAGAGCGAGTACCTCATGCGCATGAACGGCGCCGCGCCACCGCGTCTTGCCACCCGGGGGTTCGGCCGGCTGCTGAGCAGTCTCAGCAGCCGGATCTGAGCACTCAGGCCATCTTGGCGAGAGCGACGCAGGCCGCCATCGTGACCGCCCGCGTCAGCCGGATGCCGGTGCGTCTCCTAGCGGCGGTAGCGGTAGTGGGGGATCGCCTTCACGGTGGCGTACGTGACGAAGGAGGCTCCGTCCTGGTGTTCCCACCACGCGTCTTCCAGCCGGTCGTCGACGACGTTGCAGGTGCTGCTGCGGGAATGGCCGCGCTTGATGGGCCCGAGATAGACGGTGCCCTTGCCCACGTAGCGTCCGTTGACCGTGAGGCGGCAGGTCCCGCCCACCCAGGCGATGTCGTACCGGCTCTTGTTCGTGATTCTGATGCGGATCTCGCAGGCCGATTCGCACCAGCCGAAGCTGAGCTTGAGCCGTACCCCGGCCGCCGCCGCCTCGGCGGGCGGTGCGACAAGTGAACCGGCCAGCAGAAAGCAGCATAAGAATGCGAAGAATCGTTTCATGCCCTGAGAACCTACTCGGTGTCGGAGACATACACGACGTATGTAGATTACTTTCCGCTAATTCGATGTCAAGGCCGGACAGCGTTTCTCCGGGCTCTCGCGGTCCTGGAAGATGACCGCGAGGCTGCCGGATCCCGCGCCGTAGAGCACCGGGAAGAGGTGCGCGGCGCGGTGGCGAGGTAGGCGCCGAGATCGAGCCGGTAATCCCGGCACCCCGCGATCACCTCACTGGCCCGCGGCCAGCAGCTCGTTGGCCTTGGTCTCGGCTGCCTTGAGCGCCTCCTCGGGCGTCTTGTCGCCCTGCATGGCGAGCTGGACCTCGGTGGCGACGGCCTTGCCGACGGCATCGCCCCAGGCCGCGTTCTCCGCCATGCGCGCGGCGATCTCCTCCGGCGTGCTGACCGAGCTGCTCTCCGCCTGCTCGGCGCCCACCTTGCGGGCGGTGGAGAACGGGTCGGTGCCGGAGCGCGTGGTGAAGAAGGGGTCCTTGAGCGCGTCGGCGGCGGTCGGGAAGATGGCGACCTTGGGGTCCTTGACGAAGCGGAGCTGGTTCTCGGCGTTGGTCAGGAACGTGGCGAACTGGGCCGCGGCGTAGGCGTTCTTGCTGGTGGCGGCCACCGCGACGTACTGGCCCTCCCAGACGTTGAAGGCCTTGGCCTCCACGGCGGGCGCGACCCCCACCTTGGGGTAGAGCGAGGGCGCGTTGTCCTTGACCGAGCGCAGGAAACTGGCGTTGCGGTCGCCGAAGACCAGCTTGCCCGCGGCGAACCTGTTGGACAGCTCGGTGGGCTCGGACGCGAGCGTGTCCTTCGGCAGCGCCCCCGCCTGGTAGAGCTCGGCCATCCGGGTCACCCAGGCGATCGCCTGGGGGTCGCCGGCGAACCCGAAGGTCTTGCCGTCGGGGCCGAAGAACTTCACGCCGATCGCCTGCCAGTCGGTCTTGAGCCGGTGCATGGGCGTGGCGACCGTGGCGTGATACTTGCCGCCCGAGGCCTTGGCGATCTTCTCGGCGGCGTCGAACAGACCGAAGACGTCCTTGGGCGGGTCGGCAGGGTCGAGCCCGGCGGCCTTCATCAGCTCGGTGTTGAAGACCAGGACGTTGAAGCCGCCGTACCACGGCATGGCGGTGTGGCTGGCAGACCCGGCGAACGTGGTGCGGGCCCACATGTTCGGCAGGAACTGCTTGCCCGCCTCCGGCGCCTTGGCGTCCAGGTCGAGCAGGTAGCCGGCCTTGGTGAGCGCGATGGCGGTGGACTCGTTGAGGTTGACCACGTCGGGCAGGGTGCAGGCGGCGGCGTTGGCGAGCAGGCGCGGGGTGAACTCGCTGTCGCCGGGGTCGTCCACCCACTTGACCGTCACGCCCGGGTGCCGCTTCTGGAAGTCGGCGATGATCGGGTCGAAGACCTGTGCGAAGTCGTTCTTCAGGCTGGTCGTCTGGAAGGTGATCTCGCCCTTGACCTCGCCGGTGAGCGGGCCGGGGCCGACGTTGCCCTTGGCGACCTGACAGTTGCCCACGGTGGCGCCGTCGCCGTCGGCCGAACTGACGCCGCCTCCGCCGAGGCCGCAGGCGGTGGTGGCCAGGCCGATCGTGATCGTGGCGAGAGCCAGCTTGCTGATCTTCACGGGGACGTTCCTTCTGTGGGGGGCAGGGTCAGGCAGAGGGCGAAGGCGTGATCGACGCGATGACCGTCCGGCAGGCGCACCTCGACGCCGGCGCCGTCGGCCCGCCAGTCGAGCGGGCCGTCGTGGCCGAGCAGCCGGACGGCCAGCGGCAGGGCAGGCACGGGCACCCGCACCCGGTCGAGGTCGGTTCGCAGGCCGATCGCGTAGACGGTGTCCGCGCGCCGGGTGAAGACCAGGTCGCCGCTCTCGTACGGCTCGCACGGGCGGGTGCCGTAGATCGCCTCGCCGTGGACGTCGAGCCAGGCGCCGATCTCGGCCAGCCGCTCGTGGACGCCGTCGGGCAGCGCGCCGGTGTGGTCGGGTCCGACGCCGAGCAGCAGGTTGCCGCCGCGGGCGACGATCCTGCAGAGCAGGCGGACGATCTCGCCGGCGGGCTTGTAGGTCTCGCCGGGGCCGAAGGTGTACCAGAACGGGCCGAGCGTGATGCAGCTCTCCCAGGGGAAGGGCTGCAGCTCGGCGGGGACGGTCTGCTCGGGGGTGCGGTAGTCCTCCTGCGGGCCGTGCACGTCGCGGTCCACGACGAGGATGCCGGGCTGCAGCTCGCGGGCGCGGGCGGCCAGGCGGGGCAGGTCCAGGTCCTCGCGCGGAGCCTTCACCCAGCCGGCGTCGAGCCAGAGCACGTCAACCGGGCCGTAACCGGTCAGCAGCTCCTCGATCTGGCCGTGGGTGAACTCGGTGAACCGCTGCCAACGGGCCGGGTCGTCGTGGTTGGCGTACCGGTCGGGGGTGGGCAGGCCAGGCGTCCAGTAGTCGGGGTGGTGCCAGTCGGCCTTGGAGAAGTAGACGCCGACGCCCAGGCCACGCTCACGGAAGGCGGCGAACACCTCGCCCGCCACGTCGCGACCGAGCGGGGTGCCGGTCGACTTGTAGTCCGACAGCTTCGTGTCGTACATCGCGAAGCCGTCATGGTGCTTGGTGGTGAACACCACGTACCGCATCCCGGCCGCCGCGCACGCCGTCGCCCACTTGTCCGGGTCGAACGCGGGCGCGTCGAAGCCCTCGGGCAGCTTCTCGTAGAAGGCGCGATAGCCTTCGGCGTCGTCCTGCCAGGGTTCGGGTCGCGCCATGAAGTCCGCGCCCTCCTGGCAGAGCGTCCAGCTCTCGAACACCCCGAGGCGGCTGTAGGGGCCCCAGTGGATGATCACGCCGAACTTCTGGTCGCGCCACCAGTCGAGCTTGGCCAGCACGGCCGGGTCGGTCGGCCACACATAAGCGCTCACGCTTCGTCTCCCCACCATTCGATGTCGAGCCCGTCAGGGGCGTCGGTCACTCTGAGGCAGGCGTAGGCGGCCTGGTCCTCGACGGTCAGCACGTTCCAGGTGGGGGCGGGCATCCAGGTGACGACGGCCAGGTCGGTCCACGGCCCGTCCGGGCCGGCAGCGCCCTGGAACCGGGTGCCGCGCACGTCCTCCAGCGCCTGCCACACCTCGCGCGGCCACTTGCCGTCCCTGGCGCGGGCGTCGCGAGGCAGGCGCGGCCGGAACCTGACGCGCCGCACCCGCCCCCGCTCGATCCTGTTCTGGTACGGCACGGCGTCGGCGACGTCCAGGAAGGCGTCGACGTCGGCCAGGCGGGGGCCGCCCCACAGCCGGTCGGCCAGCACCCGCAGCGTCCGGTCGGCGTACCAGTCGAAGTAGGCGTCGTCCTGGTCCTCGGCCCAGTCCGCCCACACGCACAGCTGGTAGCCGTCCACCAGCGTCTCGGCCGACGGGCTCCACTCCTCGTAGAGAAAGCGGGGGTCGGGCGTCACGTAGTTGACCCCCGCCCGGTTGCCGGGACCGGTTCGCGGCGTGACGTAGTGGGTGTGGCTGGGCGAGGCGATCACGCGGTATCCCAGCTTGGTGAACCCGGCCAGGTCCTGGTCGGTCTCCTCCCACACCGTGATGCGGATGTCGCCGTCGGGCCGTACCCGGTAGTCGCCGCGCGAGGCGTACTCCCACCAGTTCCACAGCTCCGGCTGCCTGCCCCGCTCGCGCACCACCGCCGCCAGCTCGTTGACGAAGGCGACCAGCGCGTCGTTCGGCGTGTAGTCCGCCCGCAGCGAGCGGGCGTAGGCCGCCAGTTCGGCGGCGCGGGACAGGTCGGGCTCGACCGGCCACTCGTCCCCGCCGATGTGGATCCGCTCGACCGTGGGGAACGCGTCGCAGAACGCGGCCAGCAACCGCCTGATCCACGCCCGGTTGTCCGGCCTGGTGATGTCCATCGTCCAGGACGGGGTGGGGAAGCCGGTCCAGTTCGAGCCGTCGTTCAGCACCGCGTCGGCGGAGCGCAGCTCCGGCCGCTGCTCGATCACGGCGGTGGTGTGCGCGGGCAGGTCGATCTCCGGGACCACCTCGATGTGATGCGCCTGCGCGTACGCGATCAGCTCGGCGAGCTCCGGTACGGCATAGGCGGGCTCGGTGGCCAGCTCCTCGAAGCCCGGCAGCCGGACCCGGAACCCGTTCCACTCGGTCAGGTGCAGCTGGAGCCGGTTGTAGCCCAGCCACGCCATCCGCCGGACGAACCCGCGCAGGTAGTCGAGGCTCCAGTGCCGCCGGCCCAGGTCCAGCATCACTCCGCGGACCGCCACCGCGGGGCCGTCCTCGATCACGCCTCTGGGCAGCCGCCGACCTTCCATCAGCTTCAGCACCGTCTGCAGGCCGTAGAACCAGCCCGCCTCGTCGGCGGCCTCGATCGTGACGCGGTCGCCGACGGTGAGCAGGTAGCTCTGCGGGGCGAGGCCCTCGCGCCGTACCAGGGCGAGGTCGGCGTCCTGCCCGGTCTCGGGCAGGGCGAGCCCGGTGGCCGCGCGCAGCTCGGCCGGCAGCGGACCGGCTCCCCGGCTGATCGTCGCGTGGTCGGCGAGCCGCAGCCGGCCGCCGGTCGGCGTGAACACGTGCGGGGTGGGAACGAACGCGGTCACATCTTCACCGCGCCCGACTCGACGCCCCGGTAGAACCAGCGCTGGGCCAGGAAGAACAGCACCACGACCGGGATGACCGAGATCATCGACCCCGTCATGATCAGCTTGTCGTCGACGCCGAACGAGCTGGACGACAGCCGCGACAACCCCAGCGTGAGCGTGAAGTTCTCCTCCGAGCGCAGCACGATCAGCGGCCAGAGGAAGTCGTCCCAGGCGGCGATGAAGCTGTTGATCGCGATCACCGTCATCGCGCCCTTGGCCGAGGGCAGGAACACCCGCCAGAACCTGGTCCACTCGCCCGCGCCCTCCATCAGCGCGGCGTCCTCGACCTCGCCCGGCACCGCCAGGAACGCCGCCCGCATGATGAGCACATTGAACGCGCCCGCGATGCCCGGCAGCCAGGCCCCGGCCAGCGAGTCCACCAGCCCCATGTCGCGGATGCTGAGGAACAGCGAGATCATGATCGACTCGAACGGGAACATCATCGCCAGCACCAGCAGCAGGAAGACCGCCTTACGGCCACGCCATCCCGGCCGCGAGAGCATGTAGCCGCCGAACGAGGCGAAGACCAGGTTGCTGACGATGGCGAGCAGGGCCACGAGCACGCTGTTGGTCACGTACGAGGCGATCGGCACCGACTCGGCGATCTTGATGAAGTTGTCCAGCGTCGGGTGCTGCGGCAGGAACGAGGCGTTGTCGCCGTAGACGTCCTCACCCGAGCTCTTGAGCGCGGTGAACAGCTGCCACAGCAGCGGCCCCACGGTGATCGCCAGAACGGCGAGCAGCAGCAGATAGCGCCCGGCGAGCCCGGCCGCCTTTCCGGCCCTCACGTGCCCTCTCCCCTCGAAATACGCTGGCCCAGCAGCGTGAATCCCACGGTGAGCGCGAACAGCGCCACCGAGGCGGCCGCGCCGTACCCGGCGTTGCCGGTCATCGGGTCCAGGCCCACGTCGCGGATGTAGAAAGGCAGCGTGCGCGCCGCGCCTCCAGGACCGCCGGTCGACCCGCCCAGCGCGTAGACCTCGGTGAACACCCGCAGCGAGCCGATCGCGGTGAGCGTGCCCACCAGCAGCATCGTCGGCCGCACTCCCGGCACGGTGACGTGCAGGAAACGGTGGAAGGCGCTCGCGCCGTCGACGGAGGCGGCCTCGTGCAGCTCCTTCGGCACGTTGCCCAGCGCGGCCAGGTAGAGCACCATGTACCAGCCCAGGCCCTTCCACACCGTCATCGCCATCGCCCCGAACAGCACCAGCGTCGCGTCCGACAGGAACGACACCGGCTCGCCCGGCAGCAGCGTGTTGATCAGGCCGTCGTCGCGCAGCAGCCACTGCCAGCTGAAGCCGACCACGATCACCGAGACCAGCACCGGCGTGTAGAACGCCGACCGGAAGAACCCGATGAACGGGATCTTCTTCTCCACCAGGACGGCCAGCAGCAGCGGCAGCATCACCATCAGCGGCACGACCACCACCGCGTACAGCACGCTGTGCCAGGTCGCCGACCAGAAGTCGGCGCTGGCCAGCAGCCGCGCGTAGTTGTCCACGCCCACGAACGCGGCGGGACCGCCCAGCGGCTTGGCGTTCGTGAACGACAGCAGCACCGTGTTGACGAACGGGAACACCCCGAACACCAGCGCCGCCGCGATCGCAGGAGCGCACCACAGCCACGGCATCCACCAGGGGCGATGCAGGGCGGCTCCGGTCCTGCGGCTCGCCTGCGGCGGCGGCTTGTCCCGTTGCGGGGCGGCCGCCCGAGGCGCGGCAAGGGTCGAGGAGGTCATGTCACGATCCGTTCCGGTGGGGGGTCAGCGGGTTCGCGCGGGGCCGTAGATCTCGTCGCGGGCGGCTTCCAGGGCCATCAGTACGGCCCCGCGCACCACCGAGTTGCCTTCGACGGCGGAGGTCACGATGTGCGGACGCAGCGGCGTCAGGTCGGCCACCTCGGCCTCGATCCTGCGGGTCAGCGGGCCGCAGGCGCGCCCCACGTCGCCGGTGAGCACCACGAGCCCGGGGTCGACCACCGCGCACACCGCCGCGATGCCCAGCGCGATCCGCGCGGCCACCTCGGCCAGGAAGTCCTGGTGACCGTCGCGCAGCACGTCGGCGACCACCCGGCCGCGCAGCCCGTGCTCGCGGGCCAGGGCCAGGATCGCCGCCGCGCCGGCCCGGCCCTGGAAGCCGCCCTTGAAGGGGCCCCCCTTCCGATGGCGCATGCGCTGCAGCGTCGAGCCGTACAGGGGCAGGTAGCCGACCTCGCCCGCGCCGCCGCCGCTGCCGCGGCGCAGCCTGCCGTCGAGCACCAGCGCCATGCCGACTCCGACGCCCAGCGACAGCAGCGCGAAGTCGTCGCGCTCGCGGCCCGCGCCGACCCGGTGCTCGGCCAGCGCGCTCAGGTTCACCTCGTTCTCGAACACCGCGGCCATGCCCAGCTCCTCGCGCAGCTGCGACAGCGGCCCGTGATGCCAGCTCGGCAGGTCGGAGGCGAATGCCATGTCGCCGGTGGCCGGATCGACGATGCCGGGAGTGCCGACGACCGCGCCGTGCAGGTCGCCCACCCCGATCCCCGCCTTGGCCGCCGCCTCGGCGATCGCCTGGCCGACCAGGCTGATCGAGTTGTCCTTCGGCCGGGTGACGATCAACGCACTGCCGACCGTGCGGCCGGTGATGTCGGCCACGACCGCGTGCACCTCGGAGGCGCGCAGTTCGGCGCCCGCGACGTGCGCCCGGCCGGCGATCACGCCGTAGGTGCGGGCATTCGGGCCGCTGCGCCCCTCGCCCGCCTGCCCGGCTTCGGCGATCAGGCCCGCCTCCACCAGTCGGTCCAGCAGCTCGGCCACCGTCGGCTTGGCCAGCCCGGTCGTCTCGACCAGCTGGGCGCGGCTCAGCGGGCCCAGCTCGATCATCAGATCCAGCGCCAAACGGTCGTTGATCGCACGGATCAACCCTGCGGAGGCCTTACGGCTGCTCATCACGCTCCCAGATCCGATAGGTAGGTTCCCTGTCAGTTGTGGAGACCGTAGAAGCCAGATAAGGAAAAGTCAACGCTGTTCCTGCTCACGATCTGACAGGGAACCTCTCTATTGCTGGGTAATCCTGCAGTGGCCCCGCGTGCTGTCCCCAATGGGGGATCGGCGCAGGTTCGGGGTTCGCACGGATCCGCCCGGCGCGGCCGGTCTCTAGCGTCGAGACCGGAGGTGGTGACATGGTTCCGTTCACCGGTCGTACGGCGGAGCTCCGGCAGATCCGGGCCGCGTTGTGGGACCAGACCGGGACCCTCGTGGTCGGCGAGGCCGGATCGGGCAAGAGCCGGCTGCTGGAGGAGTCGGTGCCCGGCTACCAGGCGGTCAAGGTCGCGGGGGCCGGTCCGGCCGTGCCGTTCGGCGCCTTCGCGCACCTGCTGCCCGCCGTACCCCCGCCGGGCAATCCGATCAGATGGGCGGCCGACCTCCTCACGGCCGAGGTGGTCGCGGTGGACGACGCCCACCTGCTCGACGCCCCGTCCGCGGCGCTGGTCCGGCACCTCGTCGAACACCGGGGCGCGCGGCTGGTGGCGACGGCGCTCACGGGCGCGACGCTGCCCCCGCCGCTGGCAGCCCTGTGGAAGGACGGCCTCGTGACCCGGCTCGACCTCGGGCCCCTGTCCGCCCAGGACACCGCGCGGCTGCTGGCCGCGGCGCTCGGCGGACAGGTGGAGGGGGTGACGGCGCGACGGCTGTGGCACGCCACCAGAGGAAACCCCCGCCTCCTGGTCGAACTGATCGCCTCGGGGCAGTTCACCCGATCCGGCGGGCTGTGGCGCCGGCAGGGCGAGATCGTGCTGACCGGCAGGCTGCGGCAGTTAATCGAGGCGGCCATCGGCGAGGTCGACGAGCACGAACGGGAGACGATGGAGTTCGTCGCCTTCGGCGAACCGCTCCTGCTGGAGGCGTTGCTCGCGCTCGTCCCGGCCGACGCGGTCGACCGCCTGGAACGCCGCGGACTGATCGCCGTGGACCACTCCCCGCCCCGCGTACGGCTGGCGCACCCCCTCCACTCCCAGGTGGTCCGCACCTGGCCTGGCCGGGTCCGCACGCGTTCGGGGCTGGCCACGGTCATCCCTTTCTGCGCCGGTCAGCCGGACGCGGAGCTGAGCGTCCGGGAAAGGGAGATAGCCCGCCTGGCCTCGTGGAACCTGACCAACCGTGAGATCGCCGACCTGCTCGTCGTGTCACCCCGCACGGTGGGCAACCACCTATGCCGGATCTACGCCAAGCTGGGCGTCAACCGCCGCCTGGACCTGGCCCGTCTGCTGGCCTGAGCGGGGAGCGGACATAGGCCAGCACCGCCTGCACCCGGCGGTGCGAGTCGGGATCGTCGAGGAGCCCGAGCTTGGCGAACACCTGGGCGACGTGCGCCTCCACCGTGCGTGGTGTGATGACCAGCCGGGCGGCGATGGCCTTGTTCGACATGCCCTCGGCGACCAGGGCCAGCACCTCCCGTTCCCGCGCGGTCAGCACGTCGAGCGGGTCCTTCGCCCTGCGCCTGCCCAGCAGCCGCGACACGACGGTCGGGTCGATCACGGTCTCGCCGTCGGCGAGCCTGCGCAGCGCGTCGACCAGGATCGCGGGGTCGAACACGCGCTCCTTGAGCAGGTAGCCGACCTGCTCGGGGTGGTCCTCGACCAGCCGCATCGCGTAGGCGGGCTCGACGTACTGCGACAACACCAGCACCCCGATCCCCGCGTGCTCGGCTCTGATCCGCTCGGCCGCCACCAGACCCTCGTCGGTGTGGGTCGGCGGCATCCGGATGTCGACCACCACCAGGTCGGGGTTCTCCGCCCGGACCAGGGCCAGCAACGCCGTGCCGTCGCCCGCCTGCCCGGCGACGGTGAACCCGGAGCGTTCCAGTATCGACACGATGCCCTCGCGGGTCAGCATCGAGTCGTCGGCGACGATCACGCGCACAGCGGCCAATCTAGCCGCAAGCCCGCCCCCCGGCCAGTGCGTGTCAGCACCAGTGCCAGGCGGGTAAGGCCTCAAGCCGGTTCCCCATGGACAAGGCCGACCAGTTCATCTGGTCCACCCGGCCGTGGACGAAGGTGGGGTGACCTGGGCGGGCAGGCTTCCGCTGAGACGATCGTGGGTGGCGGTGAGCTGCCCCCCGCTCGCGCCGAAGCGGTCGACGAGGTGATCGGGGAGGGGCGCGACGGGCCCGCTGATGTCGAGGGTCAGCGTGTCTCCGTGGTGCGGGACCGCGACGGTCAGGGGGCCGGTCGCCGTCTCCACCGCATGCTTCACGACCAGGTAGACGGCCCGCTCGACCGCCTGCGGGAGCCGTACGGCGGGCACGTCCTCGATGTCGACCGCGCCCGGCGCCTGATCGGCGAGCGACCAGAGCGCCGCCTCCAGCCCGGCCTCCTGCAGGATGGCCGGGAAGATCCCGTGGGCCAGCTCCCGCAGCTCGCGCAGCGCGGTCAGCGCCTCCTCCAGCGCGTCGTTCTGCCCGGCCAGGCGCAGCTGGTAGGTGACGGCCAGCAGGCGCTGCTGGGCGCCGTCGTGCAGATCACGCTCCAGGTCGCGTCTGGCCAGGTCGCCGCTCTCCACGATGCGGGCCCGGGAAGCGCGCAGATGTTCCAGGTGGGCGAGCACCTCGGCGCGCAGCCGTTCGTTGTCGATCGCCAGCCGGGCGGCGGGGCCGAGCCGGACGTCGGTCTGCACGTCGTGCAGGACCATCGCGACGGGTTCGCCCCTGCGGGTGAGGGCGGTGGCCGTACGGCCGGGCCCGGGGGAGACGTCGACGGGGTGGCCTTCGTCGTCGACGTAGGTGCGCGTGACCGGCAGCCAGTAGGCCACGGTCAGGGTGCGGTCGCCGGTGGCACGGGCCAGGGCCGCCCGCAGCGAGCCCGGTGGTGGGGCGGCGCCCAGGTCCTCGGTCAGCCGGGCCACGGCGGTGCGGCGCGACCACAACCGGACGGCGGTCCAGAGCACTCCGAGGGCCAGGGTGGTGAGGGTGGCGGCCTGGAACAGGAAGATCGCCAGATGGTGGGGCAGGTCGGGGCGCTCCGGCGGGAGGATCGCCACCACCGGCGAGCCGAGCGTGGCGGCCACGCCGTACGCGACGAAGGCGAGCCCCGCCGCCGCGCCGGGCAGCAGAATCGGCGCCGTGTCGCGCCGTCCGATCGGCGAGGCCCGCGCCAGCCGGGTCGCCGCCGTGACGGCGAGCAGCGCGCCGAGGACCGCGACGGTGAGCGCCCACAGCAGGTCGAGCGCGACGGCGACCGGGCGGAGCGAAACCAGCAGGAAGACGTTGTCTCCGCAGGTATCCCAGCAGTGCGGGTCGTAGAAGGGACTGCGGAACAACGCCCGCCCAAGGGAGACCGCGGCGGCGGCCGCGTAGGCGGCCTTCCACGGCCGGCCCAGCACCAGGTGCGCCACCGCAGGGAGCAGGAACGGCGCCACCGCCATCGCGACGCTCCTGACAGGGTGCGGGCCCGCGATCCACCCGGTCCAGACGGGCGCCAGCCAGCAGATCCCGGCCGGCAGCGCCACCCGCTTGACGACCACCGCCGTCAGTAGGGCGCATCCCGCGGCGAGGGCCAGGACGGTGGCCTGCGCCGACTGCGCCGCGTAGGTCGTGGTGTTGCCGACGACGCCGCCGGCGAGCTCGGCCAGCACGCCACCGGTCGCGAACGCGTAGACGACCGACACGGCCACCAGCGGCAATCGCGACACGCGCCGATTGTCACATACGCGGCCCGCGCAGACTTCCGTGCTCGCCCCAGTGCCACGCGGGCGTCCGGTCCCTACCATCGAGGCATGGTGTCCACGGGACGGCCCGTCGTGGTGCTGGCGCTGGCGGCCGGGCTCGTGGCGGCCTGCACTGGTACGGCGGGCGGAGGCGGCAAGGCCGGAACGGCCGCCGTGACGCTGACGATCGGGACCGACGACAGCCCCGGCAGGCCGGGCGCCGCCGCCGTCGAGGAGTTCGCCCGTCAGGTGCGGGCGGAGTCCGGTGGCGAGGTGGTCGTCGAACCGAGATGGCAGGCGGCGGGGAAGGGACGCGACGACTGGGACCAGGCCGTCGCGCGCATGGTCGTCGGCGGACGGCTGGACCTGGCGCTGGTGCCCGCGCGGACGTGGGACACCGAGGGCGTGTCCACCATGTCGGCCCTGCACGCGCCGTTCCTCGTCACCTCCGACGCGCTGGTCGACCGGGTGGTGTCCGACGCCGACCTGGCAGAGGAGCTGCTCGGTGGCCTGGCGGGCAAGGGGCTCACGGGCCTGGCGCTGGTGCCGGAGAACCTGCGCCACCCCTTCGGGTTCGGGCGGGCGCTCACCTCGCCGGGCGACTTCGCGGGCCGGACGTTCCGCGCTCCCCGCTCCGAGACCGCCTACGCGCTGTTCCGGGCGCTTGGCGGCGAGCCGGACGACCTTCCCGGTGACCGGTTCGGCCGGGCGCTGGCCGCAGGGACGGTCTCCGGCGCTGAGTCGTCGTTCGTGTGGGCGGACGACCTGCCGGCCAAGGCGGTCGGCGTCGGCAACGTCACCTTCTTCCCGAAGGTCAACTCGCTGGTCATCCGGTCGTCGGTGCTGGCCGGGCTGTCCGACCGGCAGCGGGCCGCGCTCGACACGGCTGCGGAGCGGACCGTGGCATGGGCGATCAGGCACCGGGTCGCCGAGGGCGACGGCGCGCTCGCGTACTGCGGGGCCGGCGGGAGCGTGGTGCTCGCCAGTGCCGCCGACCTTCGAGCGCTGGACGAGGCCGCCCGGCCGGTGTACGCGAGCCTGGAGCGGGACCCGCCGACCAAGGCGATGATCGAGCGGATCAGGACGCTGAAGCGGCAGACCCCACCGCCGCCCGCGCTCACCCCCTGCGCGGCGCGGCCCACGGCGGATCCGGTGCCTTCCACCGCCGCCGCGAGCCCGCGGTTCCCCGAGGGGATCTACCGGGCCGAGATCCCGCTGGCGTTCCTGATCGAGCGCGGGGTACGGCAGGACTGGGCCCGCGACAACGCCGGGATCTCCACGCTCACCTTTCGCGACGGCACCTGGCGGCACAACGTGGGCGGAACGCCCGCCGACACAGACTGCTACGGCCCTTACGCGGTGAAGGACGGCACGATCACGCTCTCCTTCAGGGAGGTGCTCTGCGGAACCATGGGCGGAGACCTCTTCAGCGCTGCCTGGACCGTTGACGGCGACCAGCTCAGATTCGTCGACCTGGTCGCCGGTCAGCCGGGCGAGGAGAGGCTGATGACGGCGCTGTTCGGCGCGAAGCCGTGGACGCGGATCGGGTAGCCGTCACAGGGAGAACTCGGCGTTCAACCGGGTGCCGTGGCCGGGTGGGGAGTCCACGATGAGCCGGCCGCCGAAGGTCTCCACCCGGTCGGTGAGGCTGCGCAGGGCACCGACGCCGCCGACGCCGTCGTCGGTGATCTCGACGTGGAGGAGGGCGTGGCGGCTCTCGACGCGGACGGTCGCTTCGGTGGCGTGAGCGTGTTTGGCGACGTTGGCCAGCGCCTCGGCGCAGACGTAGTACACGGCGGCCTCGATCTCGGCGGGGAAACGGGTCTCGGTGACGCTGAGCCGTACCGGGACGGGGGAGAGCCCGGCAAGGACGGGCAGGGCCGCGGGCAGGCCGTCGGCGAGGTCGCGAGGATGCAGCCCGCGGGCCAGGCCGTGGAGTTCGTCGATGGTCTGGCGCAGATGCGGCAGATCGGGATGGACGGCGTGCAGGGCCCGCAGGCGGCGGACCGGGCCGTCGTGGAGGCGTTCCTCCAGGCGGCGGCGTTCGTCGTCGGCCGCGACCAGGAGGCGGCGACGGGAGGCGCTCAGCTCGGCGACCTGGGCCCGGATCTCGCTCTGGAGGGCGGCGTTGGCGGCGGTCAGCCGGGTCGCGGCGGCCACGGCATGGACCAGAGCGGGGTCGGCCAGGACGGCCGGGTCATGCAGGATGACGGCGAAGGGGCGGCCGTCCAGCTCGACGAAGGTCGTGCCGTCGCGGGTGAGGCTGAGGGGGTGGCCGGACTCGTCGACGTAACCGCCGTCCAGGTGATAGCCGATGCGCAGGGTCGGGTCGCCGAGCGCACCGGCCAGCGCGTCGCGGACGGGAGCCGTTTCGGTCAGGTCGACCAGGAGGTCGGTGACCTCGTCGCCGGGGCGGCGGCGCAGGTCCCTGGCGAGGGCGATCGCGAGGCCGCACAGAACGGCCTGGTAGGTGAGGACGGCGGGGACGACGGCCGCGCCGCCCGGGAAGAACGTCCGGGCCAGCGCGCCGCCGCACAGCACCAGGGCGAACGCCAGCGCGGCCTGCGTGGCGACACGGCGACGCCTGCCGGTCCCGGTGAGGTGGACGGCGACCGCCAGGGCGGTGGCCAGGCCGACGGCCACGGGCTCGCTGCTCCACAGGGGCTGAACCGCCGCGGTCAGATAGCCGACGCCGACGGCGATCCACGCGACGCGGCGCGTGGGGCGGGCGGCCGGGTAGGTCAGCAGGAGATGGATGACGAAGCCCCGGTGCGCGTACCAGAGGGCGGGGTCGAGGTTTCCCGCGAACCAGGCCGCGCCGGCGGCGACCAGCAGGATGCCCGCGCCCTTACCCGCATACAGCCCCGAGGCGACCAGCACCAGCCCCACCAGCAGGTCCGGGATCCACCTGTCGGGCCGGTCCCATCCGAAGGCCACCCACTCCGAGGCGAGTCCGGCCACCAGGGCCGGAGCGAACCAGGCCGCACGCGTGGGCGTCATGGGTCACCCGGGCCGAGGAGGGCGCGCAGCGCGGGGCCGGACAGGTTGTGCTTGGCCAGGAAACGAGCGTGCGCCAGGCGCGGGCCGTACATGGCGGCGTCACGGGCCGAGACGAGGACGACCAGCGGCGGCCGGGGACCGCGGGCCAGGGCGGTCGCGACCGCGAAGCCGTCGACGTCGGGCAGCTGGATGTCGAGCAGGACCAGGTCGGGGGCGAGCCTGGCGGCCCGGTCGACCGCCTGCGCGCCGGTCGCGGCCTCGCCGACGACGTGGAAGCCGTCGGCCTCCAGGAGGGCGCGCGCGGAGGAGCGGAAACCGTCATGGTCGTCGACGATCAGCACACTCCAGGTCACGGGCCGATCGTGACACGGCGGCCGCCGCCGGTCATCCGTGCTGGCCTCACCGGCGTCAGGACCCGATGACGTCCTCGCGGGACAGCGCCGACAGCGTGCGTACGGCGCGCAGGAACGCCTGACGATCGGCCGAGGGCAGCCGCGCGAGCAGGCGGTCCTCGTTGGCCTGGATGTCGGCCCGCACGGATCGGTGGATCCTGCTGCCTTCCTCGGTGGCGGCGAGCAGGCGGGCGCGGCGGTCGCGAGGGTCAGGCGTGCGGGAGATCAGCCCTGCCTCCTGGAGCCGGTCGAGCGTGCTGATGATGCGGGTCTTGTCGGCGCCGATCGCCTCGGCGAGCGCGGCCTGGGTGCGCACCGAGGTGTCGTCCAGCGCGGCGAGCACGGCGTAGCCCCACATGGAGATCCCGTGCGCCGCCAGCACCGGCAGCTCCGCGGCGATGAGCGACCGGAGCAGGGGTTGCAGCATCTCGGCGAGGTCGCGACGATCTGGCACGTGGTCTACGGTGCTCGTAGACAGATGATAAGCATATGTCGATTATATGCAGCCTCGTATGAAAGTGAAGGAGCACGCCATGACGGCAGGCGTCAGACTGATCCGCAACGAGCAGCTCACGCAGCAGGTGGACTACGCCTACGCCGCGGTCGTCGACGCGCCCGTGCGGTCCATCTGGGTGGCAGGGGCCTGTCCTCTTGACCTCAACGGCGAGACGGTCGCGGTCGGCGACTACGCCGGCCAGGCCCATCAGGTGATGCGCAACCTCGTGACGGCGCTGGAAGGGGCGGGCGCGTCGCTGACCGACGTCGTCAAGACCACCGTGTACGTGGCCTCGTCCCGGCAGGCCGACCTGGGCACGGCCTGGAAGGTCTACCGGGAGTACATGGGCGCGCACGACGTGCCCAGCACGTTGCTCGGCGTGGCGGTGCTCGGGTACAACGACCAGCTCGTCGAGGTCGAGGCCGTCGCCGTGATCGGCGATGTTCGTGACTGAGGAGGGTTTCGGACATGGCACAATCTCCGCCATGTCTCCCCGGATTGTGGCCCTGACCGCCGCACTCACGCTCGCGGCGAGCGGGTGTGGAGTGCTGCCGTTAAAGCAGGCCGCCCCACCGAGCGCCGAGAAACCCAGCGACCCGCCTTCCAGCGCCCCGGCCACCAGCGCCCCCGCCTCCGAAGAACCGACCGCCACGCCTACGGCGACCAGCCAGGACACGCGCGAGGCCCTGGCCGAAACCCGCGGCACCGAAGACGTGAACCTCAAGGTCGAGGTGGTCGGCCTCAACCGCGTCAAGGGCAAGCACCTGGTCGTCCAGATCCGCCTGTCCAACACCGGCACCGAAAAGGATATTTCCTGGGCCGCCGACATGGGCGACCCCACCCGCGAGCTCGGAAAGATGGACTGGGCCTCCGGCATCGGCGTCCTCGACGCGCAGGCCCACACCTGGATCCTGCCGTACAAGCCCGCCGACTTCCCCTGCCTGTGCAGCGACCAGGATCGTGACGATCTTCCCTACTTCATCAAACCCGGCGAGTCGATCACTGTCTACGGGGTCATGCCCGCCCCGTCGGGCAACCCCGCCAACACCACGGTCGTCACTCCCGTGGGCCCGCCGATGCCGAACGTCCCCATCAGCGACGACCCGCCCACCGGCGACTTCCCCGACCCCGACGCCGAGCCCGTCACCCCCATCACCCGCAGCATCCTGCTGCCCTCCGAATCCCTCGACAAGTCCGAGGAAACCGCCGACGACGGCAAGGACCTGCAGGTCAACCTCTCCTCCGACGTGCTGTTCGCGGTGGACAAGGCGACCCTCACCCCCAGGGCCAAGGCGGTCCTGGCCCGGACGGCCAAGCTCATCGACGCCTCACCCGCCACCGCGGTGAAGGTCGAGGGCCACGCCGACTCCTCCGGCAACGACGCCATCAACGACCCGCTGTCGCTGCGCCGCGCCCAGGCCGTACAGCGCGCCCTGTCGGCGGTGCTCACCAGGGACGGGGTCGGATTCCAGGCCAAGGGGTACGGCTCACGCCGCCCGCTGTACGGCAACGACACCGACGAGGGCAAGCGCCGCAACCGCCGCGTCACGGTCACCTTCGCCAAGCCCAAGCCCGCCGCGTCCCCCGACCCGGCCAACGATGTCGTCCAGACCCTCGCCCCCGGCGCCGACGACCTGACGGCCACCGCCAAGGCCGACGGCCAGCCGTTCGCCCTGGAGATCACCGGCCTGCGGCGGCTGCCCGGCGGCATGGGCGTGCTCACCTACACGATCACCAACAAGGGCTCGGCCGAGGCGTGGTTCCACGAACTGAACCGGGATGACCGGAATTCGTACAAGTACATATCCGCCACCAACGTCCGCCTGACCGACATCGCGGCCCGCCGCCAGTACCTCGCCGGCCGCCTCCAGGTCGTCACCGACAACGGCGTGGACGCCTACTGCGCCTGCACCGGGCTCTCCGGCGTCCGCCTGAGCACCGGGAACTTCCCGCCAGGCCAGACGCGCGAGTTCTGGGGCCTGTTCGCGCTACCCGACGACGCCCAGAGCCTCAAGGTCAAGATCGCCACCTTCCGCGACCTCCAGGTGCCCGTCCAGTAACCGCGTCGGGGGTACGGCATGCCGTGCCGTACCCCCGGGCTCACGCTCAGGACTCCCAGACCGCCGCGTACCGGCCAGCCTCGGTGTTGACCTGGACGGGGTACAGGCCCTTGGCCTTGAACGCGTCGAACCGCTGCTGGTACTCCGCGCTCGACATGTCGATGTAGTGCATCCACGCGCCGCCGCCGTCCTTGCGCCAGACCGCCGTGTACGTGCCGTCGGGACCCACCGCCGTCAGCGTCGGGCGGTAGCCCTTGGCGGTGCGTGCGGCGAACTCCTTCTCCTGCCCGGCGACGGACTTGCCGTAGGTGTAGTACCAGCTGCCCGTGCCCTGCCGCCAGACGGCCACGTATCGCGGGTCGTCGGCGGTGCCGTACACGTCGATCGAGACCGGGACGAGGCCCTGGGCCGCCGCGGTCCGGTTGGCGGCCTCGAACTGCTCGCCCGTCATCCCCTTCCTGGACAGGAAGCGCTCGGAACGCTTCTCCCAGATGACGGCGAAGACCGCGTCGTCACCCGCCGTGCCGGTGGCCGAGACGGAGACGGGCTGGTAACCCTTCTCGAGGTACTCGTCGAACCGGTCCTGGAAGACGGAGTCCGACATGCCCCGCAGGAGCACCCACGGCCGGGAAGCGCCCTTCACCCAGACGCCGGCGTATCGCGGGCCCTGCGAGACGTTCACCGTGATCGGCCGGTAGCCCTTCGCGCGCAGCTCGTGGAAGAGGCGGGAATGCTGGTCGGACGTCACGCCGTGATACGCCGAGAACGTGACGCCCGCCTGCGCGCTCGGGGCGAACAGGCTCGCCGGTACGGCGGAGGCGGCGAGCAGGGCGGCGACGGCGGCGACCTTTGCTGATCTTGGCAACATGACAGGGGATCCTAGCCACGTTCACCGGTGTTTGATTGATCACAACCGAACGCGACGCCCCGCGGGGACTGCGATGTGCTCGGGCCGTACCCCCAGGCCGATGAAGCGCCCCATCACATGACGCAACGGCGGCAGGGCCCTGAACGCGGTGAAGATCGGCGGCACGTGCCCGGTCGTGTCGTCTGTCAGCTTCCTGGGATACAGGTCGCGCAGGATGCCGAGCTGGAAGGCCTGGGTGACCTGCGCGGCCCGCTGCCTGCGCGACTGCACGCGAGCGAGGTCGGCCTCACCGGGGACGCCCGGCCGTACCAGCGCGGGACCGAGCAGGTTCGCGGTGGCCACCGCGTCCTGCACCGCCAGGTTGATGCCCACGCCGCCCGCCGGTGACATCGCGTGGGCGGCATCGCCGATGCACAGCAGCCCCGGCCGGTGCCACTGCCGTAGCCGATCGACCCGCACCGTCAGCTGATGCACCTGGTCCCAGCCGTCGATCCGCTCGACGCGGTCGCGCAGGGCGGGCGCCAGACCGGCGACGCGTTCCCTGAACGCAGCCAGGCCGTCCGCCTTGAGCTGCTCGAACGCGCCCGCCGGGATCGTGTAGGCGAGCTGCCAGAACTCGCCCCTGTCGATGGAGACCAGCGCGCCCTTGCCGCCCTGGAAGAAGGGCACCTGATCGCCTTCGCGACGGGGGAGGTGGAACCAGAGGACGTCCATGGGAGGCGAACCCGCCACGGGTTCCATACCCGCCCGCGCGCGGATCGTGGAGTGGCGTCCGTCTGCCGCGATCACCACGTCGGCGCGCACCTCGACCGGCCCCTCGGCTGTTGTCGCCAGCACACCGACGACCCGCCCGTCCTTCCTGACCAGCTCCGTCGCCTCGGTGCTGCGCAGCAGCCGGAAGGAGGGGAAGGCCGCGGCCTTGCCGGCCAGGAAATCGAGCACGTCCCATTGCGGCATGAAGGCGATGTAAGGGCAACGCACCTTCAGCCGGCTGAAGTCGGCGAACGTGACGGCCTTGCCGCCGAGGTTCACGGTGACGTCGGGCATCTTGGTGTGCGGCAGGCGCAGGAACTCCTCGATCCACCCCAGTTCGGCGATCAGCTCCAGCGTCGAGGGGTGGACGGTGTCGCCCCTGAAATCCCTGAGGAAGTCGGCGTGCTTCTCCAGCACGATCACGTCGACACCCTGGCGGGCCAGCAGCAGCCCGGTCATCATCCCCGCCGGCCCTCCGCCGACGACACAGCATCTGGCGGTCTCGGTACGCATGGTGTCTCACCTTTCGTGGGGGAAGAGCAGTTCGACGAGGCGCGCGACGTCGAGAGGGGATCCGGTTCTTCGGCTGACGGCCACGGCGGCGAACAGAGTTTTCGCCGCCGTCGCCGTATCGTGCGGACGGAGTTCGCCGGCTGCGACCCGCGCGGCCAGGAAGTCACCGATCAGTCGCTGCCCCTCGCTCACCAGCTCCGCCAGCGTCGCGCGCGCCTGGGTGGCGCTGAAGAAGATCGCCACGAGGTCGGCGTTGTCGGCGAGCAGTCCGTCGAAGGCGGACAGCAGCTCGGTCAGCACCTCGACCGCGGGTCGCCCACCATGGTCGGCCGTCAGCAGCTCGCGCAGTCGCGGGAGGAAACCTCGTTCGGCCAGCAGCGTCCCGACCAGGGCCTCCTTGCTGTCGAAGTAGCGGTACAGCAAGCCCGGTGTCACGCCTGCCGCCTCGGCGACGTCCTTGACCGATGCGCCGTCCACTCCCCGGCTCGCGAACACCTTCAACGCCGCGTCGAGCAGTTGCTCGCGCCGCCACTCGGCCTGTTCCCTTCGCGTCCTCATCATCCGCCTGTTCGTTGAATAAACGTTTACTCAAAGAGTAGATCAGTCGGAACGGCGAGCGCAACGGTTGCGGTAGTTGAGACGGCGCTGTGATCTTCGTTTGGCAGGATGCGCCTTCACCCTCCGGATGTTGAAGGAACCCGAATGCGAAGGATCATCGCCGGTCTCGCCGCGGGCCTCGTCGTGCTCGCCCCGCTACCGGCCCAGGCCGCCGCCCCTGACCCGGCCAAGAAGCCCGCCGCGGTCAAGACCCCGGTCAAGAAGTTCGACCCGGTCAAGGCCCTCCGTGCGCAGGTTGTGCCCGGCAGGGGCGTCAATGTCTCCGTGGTCACGCGGATGCTGTCCGACGGCAAGCAGTTCGCGACCTTCCGGACCAGCCGCGTCGTCGGCTTCCGCAAGGGCGGGCAGGTCGACACCGACGACTCGACCACGGTCTACTCGCCGCTCGCCATCGACCCCCATGACCCGGAACTGCGCTTCCCCACGTTGCTCATCAAGGCCAAGGGCGTGAGCTACACCTCGGGCGGCGCGCTGATCGGCAGCCTGCCGCTGGACAAGAAGTGGGTGCGTGACCGCGGGTACCAGCCCACTCCCGCGGATCTCATGGTCGACCTCTTCCGCCCCGGCACACTGCGGGCGCTGCTCGCCACAGCCTCCTCCACCGGCCCTCACTCCGCCAAGGGCACCATCGACTCCTCCAAGATCTTCGGTAGTCGGTCGGGAGGACGCGGCGAGAAGGTCTCCTGGGCGCTCTGGTTCGACGCCAAGGGCAGGGTCGCCCGTCTGACCACCAGGTTCTCTACTCGGATCACCCGCGACTTCAGGCTGGGCCTCAGCACCGAGGCGCGTTTCACCGGATGGGGTGCGAGGGTGACCGTCGAGCCGCCGCCCGCTGACCTGGTCATCGAGCGTGGGGACCTTCCCGAGCTCGAACTCTCCGACGAGTCGCCGATGAGGCTCATCGACGCTCTTCCGAACGGGCACTGAGGCTCGCCAGCTCCCTCGTGTACTCCAGCCCCGGGCGGCCGTCCAGCATGGTCTCGCCAGTAGCGACGAATCCGGTGCGGGCCAGCACGGCTCGTGACGCGGTGTTGTCCAGCGTCGTCATGGCTCGCAGCCCGGTCAGGCCGTAGTCGGTGGCTGCCAGGGCGCACACCCGGTTGACGGCGGACGTGGCCAGCCCCCGTCCGGCCGCGCTCTCGGCGATGCGGTAGCCGAGTTCGGCCGAGCCGTCCGCCACGTCGATCAGGTTGACGCGGCCCAGCACCGTGCCGTCGCCGTCCACCAGGAGGTGGAAGTGGTGCAGCCCCGCGGCCTGCTCGGCGAGCAGGGCGGTGTGCCGGGCGTCGAACTCGGCGAAGTAGTCGTCGCCGCGGTCGGGGATGGACGCGGCGAAGTACGCCCGGTTCTCCCGCTCGAAGGCGTGGAGGGCCGGTGCGTGGTCGAGGCGGAGGCGCTGCAGCTCGGGCATGGGAGAACGCTACTCGGTACACGCCAAAAGCGAAGATCAGTGCGATACCGTCATCCCGGGCAAAACCCCTTCTCGTTTGGGAGCGCATGATGGACGTCCTCCGGACACTGGCACTGATCGCCGCGACGTTATCGATGGGGACGGTGTCCAGCGCGTTCGCCCTCTACGCGCACACCGTCATGCCCGGCCTCAGGCGGACGGACGACCGCACCTTCGTCGGCGCGTTCCAGGCGCTCGACAGGGCGATCATCAATCCGTGGTTCATCGGCGGCGGCTTCCTCGGCGCCCTGCTGTTCACCATCGCCGCCGCGGCCACGCACCTCGGCAGGCCGGCCTTCCTCTGGATCGTGGTGGCGCTGGTGCTGTACGTCGTCACAGTCGTCATCACGATCGCGGTCAACGTGCCGCGCAACGACGCGATCAAGGCGGCAGGAGACCCTGGCCAGATCGACGTGGCCGCCGTCCGTCAGCGGTTCGACGAGGCCAGGTGGGCCACGTTCAACCTGGTCCGCGTGGTCACCAGCGTGCCCGCCTTCGCGCTGCTGGTGTGGGCGCTCGTCCTGCACGGCCGCTCATCGGCCTGACAGGCAGCCGGTCACGGCGCGTCGGCGAGGTCGTCGGCGGCGATGTAGCCGAACGTCATCGCGGGGCCGAGCGTCGAGCCCGCCCCCGCGTAGCTGTTGCCCATGACCGCCCCGCTGGCGTTGCCCGCGGCGTACAGACCAGGAATGACCGATCCGTCCGCGCGCAGCACGCGCGCCCGCGCGTCGGTGCGCATCCCGCCCTTGGTGCCCAGGTCACCCGGGACGATCTTGATGGCATAGTACGGCGGCAGCCACAGCGGCGCCAGGCAGGAGTTCGGCCTGACGGCGGGGTCGGTGTAGTAGTGGTCGTAGACGCTGTCGCCGCGGTGGAAGTCCAGGTCCCTGCCCGTCAGCGCGAAGCCGTTGAACCTGGTGACCGTCTGGCGCAGCGCCGCTGAGGGCACACCGATCCGCGTCGCCAGGTCCCCGATCGTCCACGCCTTGTGGACGGCGCCCGCGGCGTACCAGGAGTCGGGGAACGGCAGCGTCGGCGCGAGGTCCTTGAACAGGTACCGGTTGCGGTAGTTCTGGTCGACGACAAGCCACGACGGGATGTGCGGGCCGCCCGCGTTGCGGTCGTACATGACGTGCACGACGTCGCTGTACGGCGCGCCCTCGTTGACGAAGCGCACGCCGTCGCCGTTGACCAGGATGCAGCCCGGCAGCGTGCGCTCGGCCAGGCAGAAGTACGGCTCATCGGGCAGCGGGATCGCCGGGCCCCACCAGGCGTCGTCCATCAGGTCGAGGGCGGCGCCCGCGCGGCGGCCCGCCCTGATGCCGTCGCCGGTGTTCTCCTTCGCGCCGACCGTCCAGTCCGTGCCGATCGGCTGCCGCTGGAACTCCGTGCGCATGGCCAGGTTGTGCTCGAAGCCGCCGGAGCCGACGATGACCCCGCGGGCCGCCCTGACCAGCACCTGCCCGCCGTTCCGCGACACGACCACGCCGACGGCCCTGCCGTCGCCGTCGAAGTGAAGGTCCAGCAGCGGCGTGTTCAGCCACACCGGCACCCCGGCGGCCTGCAGTCCCGCGCGCAGGCCGCCGGCCAGCGCCTGGCCCATCGTGAGGGGGATCTCGCCGCGCAGCGTGGCGGCGGCGTACCTGGCCACGCACGCGGCGGAGACGGCCGCGCCCTTGGCATTGACGGCGGCGAGCGTGAGCCACTTGTAGTCGGTGCTGAAGACGACCAGGCCGGCGGGTGTGGGGATGTAGGAGGGGTTGAGGTGGGCGAGCTCGGCGCCGAGGACCCGGCCGTCGAGCTGGTCGGGCTCGATGGAGCGGCCGTTCGGCATCCCGCCGGCCAGCTCGGGATAGTAGTCGGAGTAGCCCTCCATCCAGCGGAACCGCAGCGGGCTGTGCCGCATGACGAAGGAGATCATCGCGGGGCCGTTGGCCAGGAATGCGGCCTGCCGGTCGGCGGGCACCCCGGCGCCCACGACGGCCGCGAGGTAGGCGGCGGCCTTGGCGGGCGTGTCGGGGACACCGGCGGCCAGGATGACCTCGTTGTTCGGGATCCAGATGCCCGCGCCCGAGCGGGCGGCCGAGCCGCCGAACGTGGGCGCCTTCTCGATCACCACGGTCCGCAGCCCCCGCCTGGCCGCCCGCAGCGCCGCCGTCATGCCCGCCGCGCCCGAGCCGACCACGACGACGTCGTAGTCCGCGACGGCCGCGTGCGCGGTGCCGCCCAGGACGCCGGTGGTCAGGACGGCTCCCGCCGCGCCGCGTAACAGCTGCCGCCTGGTGTGGCGTGGCTGTGTCGTCGGCTGGGAGTTCTGGTCTGCGGGCATGGCGCATCCCCTCTCGACATGAGGCTGACCGGTGAAGGCACCTCGCGCCCGGCGCCCGAACCGAAGCATGCGCTTGGTTGGTAAGGCTGTCAACGGCGGGGCGGCGCGAACTCCGTCCGTGTGCTGGTGCTCGCGACCACCCGCCCACCGACGACGACGTGCCGCGGCGCGGCGTGCCGGGCGAGCGCCTCCCTGACCGTCCGCCCCTCCAGGACGACCAGATCGGCCGGAGCGCCCGCGACCAGCCGGTGGACCGGGCGGCCGAGCACCCGGGCGGCGTCGACCGTCACCATGTCGTACAGCCGGTCGAGGTCGGCGTCGGCGCGCGCGTCCAGCAGGTGCGCGGCCAGGAACGCCACCTCCAGCAGGTTGTGGCGGCCGAAGGGATAGTAGGCGTCCTCGATGTCATCCTGCCCGAGCGCCACGGGCAGCCCGGCGTCGGCCAGGGCGAAGACCGGCAGGTGCAGCGGCCCGGTGTGCGGGTCGCTGACGAACCCCAGCCCCGCCGTACGGCACAGCCCGATGAGCCTGCGCAGGTATGGCTCGGGGTAGAGGGCCATCGCGCGGGCATGCTGCGCGCTACCGCGCACGCCGGTGGCCAGCAGCGCCGAGGCGAGCATCTCCGTGGTGCGCAGGCCGGGGTCTCCCGCGTCGTCGACCAGCATGGCCACCCGTCTTCCCGTACGGCGGGCCAGCTCGACCATGCGGCGCACGTGCTCGGCGGCGTCGGCGTCGGTGTACTCGATCCACGGGATGCCGCCCACCACGTCGGCGCCCAGCCGTACCGCCTCGACGATCAGCTCCTCCGTGCCGGCCCGGCGCAGCAGGCCGTCCTGCGGGAAGGCGACGACGCGCACCTCGACGCGGTCGCGGAACTCCTCACGCAGCGCCAGCAGCGCCTCCACCCCGGTCAGCCCGGCGTCCGGATCCACGTCGGCGAACGCCTGGACGGCGCGGACGCCGTGCCGTACCGACTCCGTCAGCGCCCGCCTGGCCCGCTCGACGACCGCGGCGGCGGTCTGGCCGCGCTTGACGGCGGCGGCGGTCTCGATCGCGTCCATCGCCGCGCCCATCGTGCCCTCGGTGTAGGCCTCCAGCGCGTGCGAGCCCGCCAGGTCGAGCGTGTGAACCTTGCACAGGTGCAGGTGGGCGTCGGCGAACGGCTCGGTGACCAGGCCTCCTTCGGCGTCGATCACCTGGGCCGCCGTGTTCGGGGCGGCGCGATCCTCGGGGGCCACCACGGTCAGGACGCCGTTGCCGGCGGCGAGCATCCACCGGCCTGTACGGCCGCGCAGGGTCGCGTCGCGGATGAGCAGGTCCACGCTGCCGACCCTACGGCCCCTGAACTGTCGGTGGGGTCCGCTACAACATCCCTCATGGGAACGTGGGATGTGGGGCCGTTCGACAACGACACGGCCGCCGACTGGTGTGGTGACCTGCAGGATGCCGACGCCGCGCAGCGGCCGGGGCTGATCAGGCGGGCGCTGGCGACCGTCGTCGAGCAGGAGGGCTACCTCGACAGCGACGTCGCGTGCGAGGCGCTCGCGGCGGCGGCGATCGTCGCCGCGCAGCGCGGCGGGCCGCCGATCACGTCGGCCTACGCGCCGGAGTTCCTGCGGGCGGGCGGCGGCGTCGAGGTCCCCGACGACGTGGCGGCGCTGGCGGTTCGCGCGCTCGACCGGGTCGCGGGAGAGGGCTCGGAGTGGCGCGAGCTGTGGGAGGAGGCCGACGCGGGCAGTCAGGCGGCGGCGGCCGTCGCGCCCATCAGGGAGGCGCTCACCCGGACCACGCTTCCTGGAGCGCCCTGATCTCTTCGGGCGTGCTTTCGCGGGCGATGAACGGGATGTCGAGGAGGTGGCGGCTGGCGGGCAGCTTCTCGCGGACGACGTCGGCGTCCTTCAGGACCTGCCCGTAGAGCGAGGCCCCGTCCATGCAGAAGATGTCGATGACCGCGATGCGCCCGTCGAGGGCCTGCCGTACGTTGCCGGGGTTCAGGTCGATGCCGTCCCACCAGGGCAGCCGCGCCCGATACTCGGCGTCGACGGCGGCGGCCGCCTGCCGTACCTCGTCGAGTGCGGCGTCGCCCGCGCCCTCCCGCCACCGGCGCGCGACCTCCTCGGCCCGCGCGGGCTCCAGCGGCGTGAGAAACTCCAGCACGGCCAGCGTGCCGCCGCCGTCCAGCGGCGTGTCGAAGGCGACGCGCGGCAGGTAGGGGTTGCCCGGCCTGCGGCGGCACAGGTCGAGGAAGGCGGCGTAGGCCGGGTCGAACGGGCACACCCTGGCGACCCACAGCCCGTCGGGCGAGCGCAGCCCCGTCGCCCAGTCGCCGACGCCGCACGGGGTCCAGCCCGCCAGCACCAGCGCGGACGTGGAGTCGCGGTGGGTCATCGAGGGCCACGGCAGATCAGGAAGCACCCGCGCAGCTTACTCGCGTCAGTTCACCGATTGGAGAAAGCCGTGGAGGACCACCAGGCCCTTGCCGTAGGTGTCGTCGACCTGTCGCTGGAGCTGTGGCGTGACCACCCAGACGCCGACCTTGACCTGGCCCGCCAGCTCGTCGGCCGAGACGCTGAACGCGCCCTTGAACTGTTTCGACACCCGCTCCTGCAGCGTCCGAAGCTCGGCCGCGGTGCGCTCGGCGCGGCTCAGGCACAGCGCGCCGCCCCACACCTCGCGGATGGCGGGCTCGTGGACGGCGGGGTCGCCGGTGAAGCGCAGGTTCAGCACGAGGCGCTTCGGGTCGTTGGTGTGGCGCTCCACGGATCGGGGGTCGTCGGGGTCGTAGCCGTCGATCTCCTTGAGATAGCCCTGGTCCAGCCAGCTGCCCGCGTACCCGGGGAGCCGGGCGGCCCTGGCGATCGCGGCCGCCATCGCCTCCTCGGTGGCCTTCGACGGGTCGACGGGACGCCAGCCGCCCTCGGGCCTCGGGCACGGGGTGGTGAGGTCGGGCCTGTCGCGCGGGGTGTCGCGGCGCTCGGCGGGGCGCGCAGGCTCGGTGAGCGTGAGCCTGTCGCCGTCCCAGGTGCCGACCACGTGGTATTCGCCCCAGCGCACGCCGTCGCGCGACTCGTGCTCGACCGTCGTCCAGTCCCACCCGACGATGTCGGGACCGCCGCACTGGGGCGGCAAGGATTGGGCGACCATGGCGCAGAGCTGGGGGCCGTGCTCGGCGTTCGACAGCACGGTCATATCGGCCTGGTACCGCGTCGAGGGGGCGGTCGCCGCCGGTGCCGTTCCGCAGGCGGTGAGCGTCACGAGCAGGACCACGAGCAGGCTGCCTCTCATGCCTGTGAGACGGGCGCGGGCGCCGGCCGGTTCAACGCGGTTCCAAGCCGGGCGCAAGTGGACAGCCGTACACCTGGACGTCATGAACAGACTTCTCGGCGTGACCGCCGCTGCCGCCATCGTCCTCGCCGGCGCCGCCCCCGCCGTCGCCGATCCCACCGTCTGGAAGTGGGGGCCCGTCCACTCCACCGACGGGCACGCGCAGGCCAGGGGCGCGGTCGCCGTCGGTCAGTCGGGCTTCGTCGTGTACGGCAAGCTGGCCGACACCAGGGGCTCGGGCTGCTCCTGGGTCCAGATCAGGGCGATGAGCAGCGAGAACGGTCGTTGGCGTAGCGCACGGTTCGCCAACTGCGTCCCAGGGACGGCCGGCTTCCGCAAGAGCATCGGGGGTGTGCTGCAGATCAAGCTCAGGGTGTGCAGAGGGAGCGACACCAGGGCGACGGGACGCTGCTCCCGCTGGAAGACCATCTACACCCAGGGCGGTTAGCGCCGGTCAGCGGCCGCAAGAGGCGCAGGCGGGGCGGGTGATCAGGTAGTAGGAGACCGACGCGACGGCGAGCCCGAGGCCCCACACGACGTAGGCGGGAACGGCCACCCACATGAACGCCGGCTCCTGAAGGGTGCCGTCGACGGTCTCCCGCACCATCTGCGTGACGCCCGTGCCGAAGTAGGCCAGCATCGCCGCCGAGATCGCGAACCCGGGCCCCATGACCAGCCATCGCGGCACCCTGCGGCCCGCCAGCGGTACCACCCAGCGGGGCCAGACCTTCCCCCACCCGTGCACCAGCGCATGGGGCAGCAGGACACCGGCGAGCAGGAAACCGAACTCGAAGATCAGCAGGGAGGGGCTGGCGGCGTACGGGATGTCGACGCCCATGGTCAGCTGCGCGACGATCCTGACCAGGCAGCCCGCCACCGCCGCGTAGGCCGCGACGTAGCCCCAGCGCGGGGTCGCGTCGAGGCGCGGCACGCCGACACACCGCAGGCAGCCCGCCGTACGGCGGCGCTGCCACGACAGGCCGGTGGCCGCCGCGAGCAGCCCGACGGACGCGCAGCCCGCCCTGCTCAGGAACGCGGGCAGGTCGCGGGGAATGCCCAGGCCGGGAAGGATGCCGCCGACGACGTCCAGCAGGAGCACCGCCGAGGCCGCCACGAGCGCGACGCCCAGCGCGTAGGCCGCCAGCACCAGCGGCAGCCGGCCCCCGCTGGCCCGCAACCCCGCGACCACGAGGACGACACCCGCGCACAGGGCGACCACCGCCCACGACGGGAACGTCACGTCGTAGCCGAGCACCCAGGCCGGTGCGTGCCCGACCGCCCAGTAGGCCTGCACACCCCCGTAGGCCAGTGCGCCGACCATCGCGCCCCACGGCGCCCACGTCATCCATCGCGTCATGCCACCACGCTGTCGCACAACGGGACCACGACCCTCACCTGAAAAGGGGAACCACCTCCCCCTACAGGGGGATCAGCCGCCCACGAGCCGGGTTCTCCTCAGGGCTTACCGTGCGATCGCTGTCCTCATGGCGTGTTGACCGCCGGTTGCCAGGGCGATCGAATCGGCGGTCTCAGAGGAGGTCCCTGTAGCTTTCCCTGTCTTCAGGCAGGCCCGCCTCGCGCAGCCACGGGATCGGGTTGGCGACGCCGGTCCAGAGTTCCGCGTTGTCAACGAGCGCGGTCAGCAAGGCGTGCTGGGCTGCCGAGAGCCGCGTCGTCGCGGGCTCGGGGAAGGCCGCCTTCAGCAGCGGTCCCCAGTCGGAGTCGACCGTGTAGGACGAGGCGAGCGGGACGATGGCCAGGGCGGCGGGCAGCAGGTCCTCGAACGTCGCGACTCTGGCCACGGCCGCCTTCACCAGGGCGAACCTGAACCAGCCGTCCACATGAGGCAGGGGCCCGTCGAACCAGCTGTCGGCGGTGCGGGGGTCGGCGAGGGCTGACAGGAGTTCGGCGGTGGCGCGGTCGTCGGCGGCCAGGCCAGGCGACAGGGCGGCGCAGGCGCGGACGGCGGGGTGGTCGTCGGTCAGCAGCCGGTACGGCATGGCGTCGCCGTGGCCGAGTGCCAGCGCGATCTGCGCGCGTTCCCTGACCGAGGCGGCGTCGAGGCGGGCCAGCATCGCCGAGGTGACGGTTTCTCCCGAGGGCCCGGGCAGCAGGTGGGTGATGACGTTGAGCGCCCGGATGCGTACCGCTTCGTCAGCGTCGTCGAGGAAGGGCAGGACGTTGTCGAGGAGGTCACCGGCGACGGCACGGCAGCCGAGGACGGAGCGGGCGGCCGTCGCCTTGCCAAGGTGCGGATCCTTCCACGCGGCGCTCATCGCGGCGGGCAGCTCGCTCTTGCCGGGGACGAAGTCCGCCTGCGCCGCGTAGAAGTCCGCGATCAGGCGCTGGAGGTCGGCCTCGGCGCGGCCCTCGGGGTAGGCGGCGGCCAGCAGCTCCTCTTCCGCAGTGCCGAAGTCGCACGCCTCGGCGACTCCGGCAAGGAAGTCGAGGAGGGCCGAGCGGAGCGGCCGTGGCTCGTCGTCCCAGGGAAAGATGTTCTCCACGGCCTCGGCGAGGCGGGGGTGGCCGAGCAGGCGCGCCACGACGAGGGCGACGGGGGCGGTGGCCGAGTCGGCGCTGCCCTGGTGAAGGATCGCGGCGTCCAGGTATGCGACCGCCTCGGCGCGGCGCTCGGGGTCGTCGCCGATCAGGGCGCGCAGGTGGTCGGGGGCGTCCGAGGCGTCGCCGTACGCGTGGCGCAGCGCGTGCCAGTCCGTTTCCCGCAGGAGGGCGTCCACCAGGGGATCATGGGCCCCGGCCCGCCCGGCCGTCAACGTGTCAAAGGCCGGGGCGGTCGTTCGGGGCCCGGACGGGAAACCGAGGCGGCGGCAGGCCGGGTTCAGACGGTCCGCTGAATGTCGGCGGCGCGTGGTTGGATCCTGTGCGTGGAGGCATCCGTCGAGCAGCTGGTGTACGTCAGAGAAGACGCCTACACCGTCGCCCGCATGAGCAGCGAGGCCAAGGGTTCCGGCTTCGTCGCCTCCGGCAGGGCGCTCGCCGGGGTGCAGCCGGGCGAGACGCTGCGGCTGGAGGGCGGGTGGGAGGAGCACGCCACTTACGGCAAGCGCTTCGCCGTCACCGCGTGCGAGCGCGTCGTCCCGTCCACGGTCCACGCCATCCAGCTCTACCTCGGTTCCGGCCTCATCCGCGGCATCGGCTCGCGCCTGGCCCAGGCGATCGTCGGTCACTTCGACGAGGCCACGCTCACCGTGATCGACACGGCGCCCGAGCGGCTCACCGAAGTGATCAACATCGGTCCGGCCCGCCAGGCGCAGATCGTCGAGGCGTGGAAGGAGCAGAAGGCCGTCGCCGCGCTGATGGTGGTGCTGCAGGGGTTCGGCGTCAGCCCGCTGCTGGCCGCCAAGATCTTCCAGGTGTACGGCGAGGCGTCGGCCGAGATCCTCACCTCCGACCCCTACCAGCTCATCGGCCGCGTCAGGGGTGTCGCGTTCGCCACGGCCGACCGGATCGCGCTGCGTTCGGGCGTCCCCGAGCGCAGCCCGCAGCGGGTCAAGGCGGCGATCGTCGACCGGCTGGAGGCGGCGGCCGCCCGCGACGGCCACTGCTTCCTTCCGCTGCCCGCGCTGATCGCCCGCACCGCCGAACGGCTGGAGCTTGAGGAGGAGCTCGTCAGCCGGATGGTCGACGCGCTGCTGGCCGAGCGCCGCGTCGTCGTCGAGGAGAGCGACGACGACCTGGTCGTCTACTCCAAGGAGCACCACAGCCGCGAGCTCAAGCTGTCCGCGGAGCTGGCCCGGCTGTTCGGCGCCCGCTCGACGATGCCGTTGCGCGCCTTCAGCGACGACCCCGACCTGCACGAGGACCAGCGGGCCGCCGTCACCATGGCGTTGACGAGCACGGTCTCGGTCCTCACGGGCGGCCCGGGATGCGGCAAGAGCCACACCGTGAAGGTGATCGCCTCGACCGTGCGGGCGATGGGCGGCGCCGTCACGCTCTGCGCGCCCACGGGAAAGGCGGCCAAGCGGCTGGCGGAGCTGACGGGGCTGCCCGCGACGACCGTGCACCGGATGCTGGCCGTACAGCCCGATCCTGACAAGCTGTTCGACCAGACGCCCGCGCAGGCCGACCTGGTCGTCGTCGACGAGGCCTCCATGCTCGACCTCCACCTGGCCACGCGGCTGTGCTCGGCGATCCCCGCGGGCAGCCACCTGCTGCTGGTCGGCGACAGCGACCAGCTGCCGAGCATCGGTCCCGGCAGCGTGCTGTCCGACCTGCTGCGCGTTGAGGCGATCCCGCGGATGCGGCTCACGCACGTCTTCAGGCAGGCCGAGGGCAGCGGCATCGTCCAGGCCGCCCACCAGATCAGGGCGGGGGCGGTGCCGTACACCCCTGGAGGGGGCGGGTTCTGGTTCGAGGAGCTCGACGACCCCTCGGCGGTCGCGGCACGGGTCGTGCACCTGGCGACCGAGGCGATCCCCGCCAAGCAGGGCGTGCGGCCCGACCAGGTCCAGGTGCTCTGCCCCATGCGTAAGGGCGACGCGGGTACGGCGGAGCTCGGGCGGCTCATTCAGGAGCGGCTCAACCCCGCCCGCGACGGCGCCCCCGAGCACTGGTCGGGCGCGTCGGTCTACCGGGTGGGCGACCGGGTCATGCCCATCCGCAACAACTACGACAAAGGCGTCTTCAACGGCGAGACGGGCACGGTCGTCGCCCTCGACAGGGAGGAACGCGTTGTGGAGGTGCTCATCGACGAGGGCGACGTGGTGACCTACGGGTTCGACGAGCTCGACGACCTCACCCACGCCTACGCGATCAGCGTGCACCGGTCGCAGGGCAGCGAATACCCGTTCGTGGTCGCGCCGCTGGTGGTGGAGGCGGGCGGCGTGATGCTGCGCCGTCGGCTGCTCTACACGCTGGTCACCAGGGCCAAGGCGTGGGTGGTGCTGGTCGGGCAGCGGGAGGCGCTGGAGCTGGCCGTCCACCGGCTCGGCCAGCGCCGCAACACCGGCCTGACCCGCCGCCTCACCCTGACCCTGACCGGCTGACCCGCTGACTGCGCCCGGGGCCGCGGCTGCAGTACGCGAGCACTGCGCGGGATTCCTACGATGAAACGGTGAGGATCCTCGACGAGCGGGAGTGGCAGGCGCGGGCCGAGGCGCATCAGCGGCGGGTCGACGCCTGGGTCGGGCCGCACCTGAGCCGCCGCAAGGAAGGCACGGCCCACCCGGTCGAAGACTTCCTGTTCGACTACTACGGCTACCGCCCGGGGCGGCTGCGCAGGTGGCATCCGGGCGCGGGCGTCGTGCTGGCGGGGGCGCGCGGCTACGGGGCCGACTACCTCGACACCGACGACGGCGCCACCGTCGACGTCGAGCGGCTGGTGGCCAAGCGCAGGGCGATGGTCGAGTGGACCGCCGCGCTGCTGTCGGCGACGGCGTCGCGGCAGGGGCAGTTCGGCTGCTTCGGCATGCACGAGTGGGCGATGGTCTACAAGCAACCCGCCGACGAGGTACGGCACGCCGCCCAGCCGCTGCGCATGCCGCCCGAGCGGATCGCCGCCGTCGTCGAACGCAGGGGCGTCCGGTGCAGCCACTTCGACGCGTTCAGGTTCTTCACCGAGGCCGCCAGGCCGCTCAACGTCCTGCGTCCCACCCGCGAACGCCAGGCGGAGCTGGAGCAGCCCGGCTGCCTGCACGCCAACATGGACCTGTACAAGTGGGCCTACAAGCTGTCGCCGCTGGTGCCGAGCGAGCTGGTCGCCGACTGCTTCGAGCTGGCCCGTGACATCAGGACCCTGGACATGCGGGCCAGCCCCTACGACCTGAGCGCGCTCGGCTACGAGCCGGTCCCGATCGAGACGCCCGAGGGCAGGGTCGCCTACGCGGCCGCCCAGCGGGGCTTCGCCGAGCGGGCCGCGCCGCTGCGCCGTACGCTGGTGGAGCTCTGCCGGGGGCTGCTGGTCAGCGCGAGCGTTCCCGGCTGACGTCAAAGGTCGCGTGGAAGCGGGCGTGGTCGCCGTGCCCGCGCAGGAGGAGGACGCCGAGCGGGCGTCCGTTCGGATTGCCGGGGGCCGTCGCCGCGTAGGCCTCGAACCCCTCGGGTACGGCAAGCGCCAGGCGGGGCGCGCCGTCGACGTCCCACGTGCCGCGCAGAACCCGGTCGGGCGGCACGGCGACCGGGCGCACATCACGCCAGGTAGTCTCCCCAAGCTCTGGGGGCATGTCGGGCGACCCCTCCTCTTCGGGGTCCGGGCGCACATCACGCAACGGGCGCGGCAGCGCATCCACCGGGACCGGCGCGTCCGGCTGGTCGGTGGTGGTGATGGCGGCGAAGGGGCCGTCGCCGTGGAAGACCCACTCGATGCGTCCCGCCGTGGCGAGCGTGACCGCGAACTCGTCGCTCCACCCGTGCCCCGTCACCTCGACCGAACGGCGCAGCACGTTTCCCTCCCACGCCGACTCCGCCACGAGGTGGCGCGCGGACGACTCCAGCAGCCGTCCGGTGTGCGCGGGCTGCCGGGCTCCGTCGACGATCACCAGGTTGTGGGCGTAGGGCGAGCGCATCCACGCCGTGAACTCCGACCCGTACCCGCTGGTGCCGAGGTCGAGGCTGGTCCAGCCGGTGACGGTCTCGACATCGACGTTGAGCTTGTCGCGGTGGTCGTGCCAGCCGCCGTCGGGCCCGAACCGCATCGCCAGCCGTACCGCGGGGGAGCGCAGCACCCCGATCCCCGCGTGCGGCCACACGAACGACGCCCGCGAACCGGAGCGCGCGGGCACGTCGTCGGGGCCGAAGAGCAGGGCGGCGACGGAGGAGCAGCGGCCCTGGATCTCCACGCACCCCGGCACGGTCGCCGGGTCGCCGAACCACGGACGGACCGGACCCCGCAGCGGCCGCTCGCAGGAGGAGGCCTCGTGTGAGGGGGCTTCGTGTGAGGGGGTCTCGCGGGAGGAAGCCTCGCAGGAGGGGGCTTCGTGTGAGGGGGTCTCGCGGGAGGAAGCCTCGTGGGAGGGGGTCTCGTAGTAGGGGGCGAGGTCGACCGGCGCCTCGGGCAGGATCGCGTAGGCAGCCTCGGCCTGGGGGGCGAAGTCGCCGACGTGGCATTCGGCCCAGCCGTCGCCGTAGGCGGGCAGGCGGGTGTCGGCGTAGGCGAGGGACGGCGGGGCGGCGATCGCGCGTGACAGGCGCAGCGCCGCCCGCTTCGACAGGCCGTCGGGCCCGGCGGCCTCGCGGTAGGACAGGAGGGCGGCGACCGCGTAGTAGTGGTAGTGGGCGTTGACCTCGTACCAGAGGCCCTCCGGATGGAAGCCGTCGAGGACCTGGGCCTGCGCGCCGAAGGGGGAGTCGCGGCACCACGTCATCAGCTCGCGGTCGCCGAGCCTGGCGGCGCATTCGGCCAGCGCGGCCAGCAGCCAGCAGTGGATGTTGTGAACCATGCCGACCTGCGGGCGCAGCAGTTCGGCGATCGCCCGCGCCATGGCGTCGACGGCCGTGGAGGTCGAAGGGCTGAGGACGTCGCCCGCCCACCGCAGCGCGCGCAGCAGTCCGACGGCCCAGACCGCCTCGTCGAGCGACTGCGGCAGGACCCTGCCCTGACCCGCGTTGACCCCGTGCGGCTGGTAGGAGAGGTAGCCGTGGGCGTAGGCGGCGGCGATCCGCTCGAGCTCGGCCCCCGGCTCCACACCGCCCAAGAGCCCGGCCCCCGGCTCCACACCGCCCAAGAGCCCGGCCCCCGGCTCCACACCGCCCAAGAGCCCGGCCCCCGGTTCCGCGCCCAAGAGCCCGGCCCCCGGTTCTGCGCCGCCCAAAAGCCTCACCCCCGAAGGCCCGGCTCCCGACAGTCCGGCTCCCGACAGCCCGGTTCCCGACAGCTCGGCCCCGAAAGGCCCGACCTCCGACAGCCCGACCTCCGACAGCCCGGCCCGCGACAGCCTGGCCCCCGACAGGCGGATCAGCAGCGCGGCGCGCTGTGCCTGTATGGCGGCGGCGTTGTGCATCTTGGTCCGCCACGCGCCGTCCCACGGCTCGCCGACATAGACCCTGTCGCAAGCGGAGCAGGCGTGCCGGTCGGGAGCGGCCGCATCGAACACCAGCGCCGCCCCGTCGGCGTCGCAGAAGTAATGGTGCGTCCAGGCCGACGGCTGCTCGGGCCCCGGAATGACCAGGTCGTGCGACCAGCGGGTGAAGTCGGCGGCGAGGGCGGCGACGATCGTGGCGGCCCACGGCAGCGTCTCGACCCGTCGCCTGATCGCGGGCCAGTGGGGTGTGTACGCGTCGCTCATGCCGCCATCATCGCGAGATGCTCATCATCGTGGCGCGATGCGCGCCTCGCGCCACGAGGGCCGACGAGGGCCGACGAGGGCCGACGATGTCGGCCGAGTCAGCCCGTCGGGGTGTTCTTGATGACGGTGCCGTCCTTGGCGTCGACGTAGATCTCGTTCTCGGCCCCGTCGGCGCCGAGGACGGTGGCCTCCCATGCCACCTTGCCCATGTGCCGGTCCAGCGACAGCTCGGCGACCTTGCCGTCGGGCACCGACTCGGCGGCCTTCTCCGCCGCCTCCTTGTAGGTGAGCTCGGCCCCCTTGACCAGCGCCATGATCTTGGCCTTCTCCGCCGCGTCGTCCTGCTCGGCCTCGGGCCCTGAGACGACATTGCCCGACGCTGCCTCGATGTCCATGCTGTGCTCGGTGCCGTCGGTCCCGACGACGTGGACCTCCCAGATCCGCCCGTGCTCGTCGGCCGAGATCGAGATGAGCGTGGAACCCTCGACCGCCTCCACGGCGGCCATGCCCGCCTTCTGCAGGCTCTCCATGTCGCCCACCCCCATGCCAGGGGAGATGCTCGGGTCCATCGTGGGTGACACGAAGCCGGCGGGCGCGGGCACGCGTTCGGCCGCAACGGTGCCGGACTCTGTGCTGTCGGTCCCGCAGGCCGCGGCCCCCAGCAGGACCGAGCCGGCGAAGACGGTGCCGATGATGGTCTTTGTCCGTTTTCCACCATTCATACTCATGACGCTGCCCGGATCGTCGTAAAGGCACGCCCAGCGCACCGCTAACAACCTCCGAGCGGGCTGAACTCGGGCCCGAAGTCGCGCGGCTGCGACACCGCGTACTCGTGGAAGGCCCGCACCACCGGGGTGAGCTGGGCCGGCCTGACGACCCCGATCGTGCGGAACACCGCAGGTGAGAGCGGGATCTCGACCACGCCCTGCAGCGGCGCGATCCCGTATCCGGGCAGCAGGGCCACCCCGAGGCCCGTGGTGACCAGGCCGCGCACGGTTTCCGCCTCCTGGCCCTCGAAGGTGATGCGGGGCTTGAACCCGGCGGCGGCGCACAGGTCGTCGGTGATCTGGCGTACGCCGTACCCCTGCTCCAGGGTGACGAAGTCCTCGTCGGCCAGCTCGGCGACGCGTACCCGCCTGCGCCGGGCCAGGCGGTGCGTGACGGGGACGGTGAGCATCAGCTCCTGCCTGGCCAGCGGCGTGCCGGTCAGGTCGGGGTCGTCGGCGGGCAGCGGCGCGAAGAACGCCAGATCGATCTCGCCCTCGCGCAGCCGCCGCAGGATCACCTGCCGAGAGTCCTGGATCAGGCTGAACCGGACTCTCGGATACCGCTCGCGGAAACCGCCCACCAGCGTGGGCACGAGCGAGCGGCCGAGCAGGTGGAGGAAGCCGAGCACGATCCGCCCGGTGCCCGGGTCGATCTCCTCGCGCACCTCCCTGATGCCCGTCGCCATCACCGCCAGCGCGCGGACCGCCGCGTCGGCGAGGGTGTGACCGGCTCTGGTCAGCCTGACGCCCCTGCCGTGCGGGACGACCAGCGGAGTGCCGACCGCCTTGGACAGCGCGGCCAGCCGTCTGCTCACCGTGGGCTGGGGCACGCCGAGCAGCTCGGCCGCCCTGGTCACGTGCTCGGTCTCTCTGATCGCGGCCAGGAGTTCCAGGTTGGGCGCCCATTCATCCATCACAGTATGAATTTTCGCATATTGCGGTATTGGACGTATTTATTAGCTTTGCTTAGTTTCTTGGGTGTGGTTATCGCAGCTCGGGTGACCGTCGGCATCGCAGCCGCGGGCATCGCCTCCTTCGCTCTTCTCTACGCGCCGCAGTCGGTCCTGCCCCAGCTCGCCGCGGACTTCCGGCTCGACCCGGGCGGCGCCTCCCTCGCGATCGGGGTGGCGACGGGCGCGCTCGCCGTCGCCGTGCTGCCCGTGGCCGCGCTGTCGGAGGTCGTCGGCAGGAGGCGGATCATCCTCGTCTCCGTCGTCGCCTCGGTCGTGCTAGGCCTGCTGCTGCCGCTCGCGCCGACCTTCGAGACCCTGCTGGTCCTGCGGGCGCTGCAGGGCATCGCCATCGCGGGCTTTCCCGGCGTCGCCGCCGCCTATCTCATGGACCTGCTCGGCGGGGCCGGCGTGGCGGCCGCGGTCGGCGCGATGATCGCCGGCAACTCGGTCGGCGGCATGGCGGGCCGCCTGGCGGCCGGGCTGGTCGCCGAACCTCTCGGCTGGCACGGCGCGCTCGCCGCCGTCGCGGGCCTGTCCGCGGTGTGCGCGGTGGTCACCGTCCTCACGCTGCCGCCCGCGCCCGTCCGCCCCAGGGTCAGGCGGGGCGGCGGCCTGCGGGCGGCCTTCAGCCGCCCCGTCCTCCTGGCCCAGTACGGCGTGGCCGCGGCAGGCGTGGGCGCCTTCGTCGCCGTCTACAACGCCGCCGGGTTCCGGCTCATCCACGAGCTCGGCCTCGCCCCCGCCATCGCCTCGCTGGTCTTCCTCGCCTACGCCATGGGCACCCTCTCGTCGAGCACGGCCGGCCGGCTCGTCGGCAGGTACGGCAAGCGCCCCGTCCTCGTCGCCGCCCTCCTGGTCACCGTCCTCGGTACGCTGCTGACCATCCCCGACAACCTCGTCCTGGTGGTCATCGGCCTGATCGTGCTGACCGGCGGCTTCTTCGCCGCGCACGCCGTCGCCAACGGCTGGGCCGCCGCCCAGGCCCCCGAGGGCGCCCGCGGCCACGTCTCCGGCGTGTACACGCTCTTCTTCTACGTGGGCAGCAGTGCCGGTGGCACGCTGGGCAGCATCGTGTACGGCAAGGCAGGCTGGAACTGGCTGGTCGTGGTCACCGCCGCCTGGCTGCTGGCGGCGATGGCGGGAGTGCTGACCGAAGGGAGAAGGCGGCGTGACCATCAACGTCACGGTGTGGGGCGAGAACGTGCACGAACGACAGGAGGAGGACGTCAGACGGCGCTACCCGGATGGCATACACGGGGCGATAGCCGCAGGGCTGCGTGAACGGCTGGGCGAGCGGGTCACGGTCAGGACCGCGACCATGGACGAGCCCTCCCACGGCCTGACCGAGAAGGTCCTGGCCGGGACCGACGTGCTGACCTGGTGGGGGCACGCCGCCCATGAGGAGGTTTCCGACGAGGTCGTCGCCCGTGTCCACGAACGCGTGCTCGGCGGCATGGGCCTGCTGGTGTTCCACTCTGGCCACTACTCGAAGATCTTCCGCGTCCTGATGGGCACCACCTGCACGCTGACCTGGCGGGACGCGGGAGAGCGCGAGCTGGTCTGGACGGTCGACCCCGCGCACCCGATCGCGGCGGGCGTGCCGAGCCCGCTCGTCATCGAGCAGCACGAGACCTACGGCGAGCCGTTCGGTATCCCCGCCCCCGACGAGCTGGTCTTCATCAGCTCCTTCAGCGGTGGCGAGGTCTTCCGCGGCGGCTGCTGCTACCGCAGGGGCAAGGGCCGGATCTTCTACTTCAGCCCGGGCGACCAGAAGTACCCGGTCTTCTACCACGAGGGCGTCCTGCGGGTGGTCGCCAACGCCGTCCTCTGGGCGGCGCCGCCCGACGGCGCGGGCGAGCCCCTGCGCAACGCCCACACCCCGATCACCTGGTAAGCCGGGCGCGGGGGAGGGGCTAAAGTCCCATCCTTATGGAGCTGATTGACAAGGTTCGCGAACTGCGCGGCCAGGGCAAGTCGCCCAAGGAGATCGCCCGCGCGCTGGGTGTGCCGCCGGCGAAGGTGGCGCCGCTGGTGCGGGCGATCGCGGCCGAGGCCCCCGCTGGCGAGGCGGGGGAGGTCGTCGGAAGCTGGGTCAACACCGGCTGGAGCGTCGGCCTCACCGCGAACGGCTGGGTCGACGAGGCCCCCACCGACGACGGCACCAACGGCACCGTGTGCGTGCTCGTCGCCCGTAAGCACGGCTGGGACAAGTTCCTGGTCTGCGGCTACCTGATCGACACCTACTGCCTGGGCGTCAAGAACACCCTCGGTCCCGACACCATGGACGAGCGGGAGCTGCGCCGCTTCCGCGACTACTTCTTCTCCGACTTCCCCGGCTGGCAGGAGGCGCCGTTCGAGCTGGCCAGGGAGCTGGTGCTGGGGTCAGTCGAGTACGCCAGGGGGCTCGGCTTCGAGCCGCACGAGGACTTCGCGCCCGCCGAGAGCCACCTGGGCGAGGAGAAGACCGCCGGAACGATCACCTTCGGCAGGGACGGCAAGCCGTTCTACGTCGCGGGCCCGAACGACGACCCCCGCAAGGTGCTCCGCCAGCTCGAACGCGCCGTCGGCAAGCCGCCCAACTTCGACTACGTCATCCTCTGACCCACTCCCACCCTCGGCGAAACCCACCGGACCTAGGGAAGATGCCGAACCCACACCCTCATCGCCATTACGCTCGGTTGAGGGCGTTACTAATAGAAAACCTGCTCGCCAGACTGCCACTCCACTGTCGTGCATGGTCAGGGCCGTAGTGGCAGTCCACTTAGCAGGTTTTCTATTAGTTGGGGCGGAGGGGCTGAGTGATCGAGAACGGAGTGGCGGGCCGTACGGCGACGCCTGGGGCGGTCGCGTCGGGTGAGCCGGTCGGCAGGGTGCTCGGCACCCAGGCGGCCTCCCCCCTCTCCTTCTGGATCGGCCTCGAACCAGGCAGGGTCGTCCAGCTCGACGACGTCGTGGTCACCCGCAGGGAGGTGCCCGGCTACGGCCAGGTGCTGGTGGCGGGCGTGGTGGCGGCCGTCGAGGCCAGGCACGAGGGCGCCGCCTACGACTCCGACGTCTTCCTCATCGCCGACGGCGCGCTGCCCGCCGCCGTCGTCGAGGTGGCCGAGGTGCGGGTCACCAGGGTCGAGCCCGAGGTGTTCGTGCCGCCGCTGCCGGGCGAGGTGGTCTACCGGGCCGGGGCGGGCGACCGCGACCAGGCGCTCTACTTCGACGTGATGGACCGCAGGATCCCGATGGGAACCGGCCGCGACGGCCAGCCCCTCTACGTGAACTTCGACTTCCTCGACGGCACGCGCGGCGCGCACGTGTCCATCTCGGGCGTCTCCGGCGTGGCGACGAAGACCTCTTTCGCCACCTTCCTCCTCTACTCGATCTTCAACTCGGGGGTCCTGCAGAGCGACGCCGCCAACACCAAGGCGCTGATCTTCTCGGTGAAGGGCGAGGACCTGCTCTTCCTCGACCACCCCAACAGCCGCCTCGACGCCGCCGCGACCGCTGCCTACGACCGGCTGGGCCTGCCCGCCAAGCCGTTCGGCAGCGTGCACGTCTTCGCCCCTCCGCGCCCGAACGACCCCAATGCCGTGCCGCACGTCGCGGCCCGCACCCACGGTGTCAGCGCCTTCTACTGGACGCTCGCCGAGTTCTGCGAGGAGGAGCTGCTGCGCTTCGTCTTCGCCGACGCCGACGACGAGCGAGCGGGCTACTCCCTGCTCGTCGGGCAGGTGGCGGCGCGGCTGGCGTCCTGGGCGGTGCCGGTGGAGGGCGGCGCGGTCAAGCTGCCTGAGGGCGGGGTGTGCCGCACCTTCTCCGACCTGGTCGACCTGCTGAGCGACCAGCTCATGGACGAGGCGAGCAGGATCACCTGGACCGGCGCGCAGACCCCGCTCGGCACGGTCAACGCGTTCCTGCGCCGCCTGCGCAGCGCGGTCAGGCCGCTGTCGCCGATCATCAGGGGCGACGTGGCGGGCGGGCGTCCCCACTCGATCCGCACCTCCGACGCCCAGGTCTCCATCGTCGACCTGCACAACCTGCCCGAGCGTGCCCAGCGGTTCGTGGTCGGCGTGGTCCTGCGCGGCGAGTTCGCCAGGAAGGAGAGCTCGGGCACGGCCAGGCCGCTGCTGTTCGTCGTGCTCGACGAGCTCAACAAGTACGCCCCGCGCGAGGGCGACTCGCCGATCAAGGAGATCCTGCTCGACGTGGCCGAGCGCGGCCGTTCGCTCGGCGTGATCCTCATCGGCGCCCAGCAGACCGCCTCCGAGGTGGAGCGCCGCATCGTCTCCAACAGCGCCGTGCGCGTGGCGGGCCGTCTCGACCCGGCCGAGGCGAGCAGGTCGGAGTACGGCTGGCTGCCCCCGGCCGTCCGCGACCGGGCCACGATCGCCAAGCCCGGCACCATGTTCGTCGCCCAGCCGGAGATCCCGGTGCCGCTCGCCGTCGCCTTCCCCTTCCCCGCCTGGGCCACCAGACCGTCGGAGGCGGTGCCGATCAGGCAGCCCAGTGCGGACCCGTTCCAGGGCCTGGTCGACGAAGAAGAGGACATCCCGCCGTTCTGATCGGAGCCCGATGAAGATCCTGCACACCGCCGACTGGCATGTCGGCAAGGTGCTCAAAGGCCGCTCCCGCATCGACGAGCACCGCGCGGTGCTGAGGGAGCTGGTGGCGACCGCCCGCAGGGAGAACGTGGACGCGGTCATCGTCGCGGGCGACGTCTTCGACACCTCCGCCCCCACCCCCGAGGCGCAGGCGCTGGTCATGCCCGCGCTGATGGCGCTGCGCGAGGACGGGCGCGACGTCGTCGTGCTGGCGGGCAACCACGACAACCCGCAGCTGCTCGAGGTCTACCGCCCGGTGCTGGGGGCGCTCGGCATCCAGGTCGTCGGCGCCTTCCGCCGCCCCGACAAGGGCGGCACGCTGTCCTTCACCGCCAGGACGGGCGAGCCCGTACGGCTGGCCGTCCTGCCGTTCCTGTCGCACAGGTACGTGGTGCGCGCGGCGGAGGTGCTGACCGGCACCCCGGCCGAGCACAACCGCGACTACGCCGCCAGGATCGGCGAGCTGCTCGGCGCGCTGACCGCCCCCTTCCAGCCCGACACCGTCAACATCGTGACCACGCACGGCACGCTGCCCGGCGGGGCGTTCGGCGGCGGCGAGCGGGAGGCGCAGTCGATCTTCTCCTACTACTTCGAGGCCACCGCGTTCCCCTCCTCCACCCAGTACGCCGCGCTCGGCCACCTGCACCGCAGGCAGCAGATCCCCGGCCCCTGCCCGATCTGGTACAGCGGCTCGCCGATCGCCGTCGACTTCGGCGAGGAGGCCAACACGCCGGGCGCGCTGCTCGTCGACGTCTCGCCCGGACGCCCGGCCGTGGTGCGCGAGGTGACGTTCGCGCAGGCCCGCACGCTGCGCACGGTCACCGGCACGCTCGAACAGCTCGAGGCCATGGACGTCGGCGACGCGTGGCTGAAGGTGATCGTGGAGGAGAAGCCACGGCCGGGGCTCGCCGACACCGTGCGGGAGCTGCTGCCCGGCGCGCTCGACGTGGCGCTCGACGAGCGGTTCCGGCCGGTGCGTGCCGTACCCAGGGCGTCGAGCGCCTCGCGCAGCCCGCGCGAGCTGTTCCGCGACTACCTCGACAGCAGCGGACGCCACGACGACCAGGTGGCGGGGCTGTTCGACCGGCTCTACGACGAGGTGACCGGCTGATGCGACCCCTTCTGCTCCACCTGGAGAACTTCGGCAGCTTCCGCGCTCCCCTCACCATCGACTTCTCCGACATCGACTACTTCGCGCTGGTCGGCCCGACCGGCGCGGGCAAGAGCACGGTGATCGATGCCATCTGCTTCGCGCTGTACGGCACGGTGCCGCGCTGGGGCAAGGAGAACGTCATCGCGCATGCCCTGGCTCCCTCCGCCGCCTCGGGCAAGGTCGCGCTGATCTTCGAGAGCGCCGGACGCCGCCACGGCGTGGTCCGGGCGCTCCAGCGCGACGCCAAGGGCACGGTCCGCACCAAGGAGGCCAGGCTCGACGAGCTCGACCCGGCCGTGCGGGGCGAGCTGGCCGAGGTGATGGAGGCGGTGCTGCGGCCCGTCGCCGAGGGCGACGCCGTCACCGTCGAGGTGCAGCGCGTGACGGGTCTTGAGTACAAGTTCTTCACCCAGTGCGTGGTGCTGCCGCAGGGCCGCTTCGCCGAGTTCCTGCACGCCGCGCCGCGCGAACGGCAGGACCTGCTGGTCCAGCTCCTCGACGCCGACGTCTACGAGCGGATCAGGCAGCGCGCCGTACGCGAGGAGGAGGCGAGCAAGCAGGCCGCCTCGTTCGCCCGCGACCAGCTCGGCAAGCTCGCGGGCGCCGACGCCGCCGCCGAGCAGGCGGCGGGGGAGCAGGTCGCCAGGCTCAGGGAGCTCGCCGGACGGATCGACCTCGACCTGCTGCGCGCCCGCGAGGAGGAGATCCGCAGGGCGACCGCCGACCGCGAGGCGGTCGCGGCGCGGGTCACGGCGCTGCAGTCGCTGCTGATGCCCGCCGAGGTGCCGACGCTCGCCGAGACCGCCAGGCAGGCCGCCGCCGCCGTGACGGCCGCCGCCGAGGAGGTCGCCGCGCTGGAGGCCGCCGAGCACCGCGCCCACGACGAGCTGGCCGCGCTCGGTGACCGGCAGACCCTCGCGCAGCGCCTGGCCGCCCTCGACGAGCGCGAGCGGGTGACCGCGTCCGCCACCGCCGCCGGGACCGCCGCAGCCCAGGCTCGCGACGCGCTGCCCAACCTGGCCGAGGCCGCGCGCGAGGCCGCGCGGGCGCTGGCCGCCGCCGAGCGGGAGCGCGACCTGCTGCGCGACGCCCACACCGCCGCCGACCTGGCCGCCCGCCTGTCGGTCGGCGAGCCCTGCCCCACCTGCCTGCGCCCGCTCACCGAGCTGCCGCACCACCCGGCCCTGTCCGACGTCGGTACGGCCGAGCGCGCGCTGTCGGCCGCCAGAACCGAGGCCGAGCGGGCCAGGACGATGTACGGCAAGGCCGAGACCGAGGCCGCCATGCTCGACCAGCAGGTTGCCGCGTTCGCCGCCAGGCTGGCCGAGCTGCCGCCGCCCGCCGACCGGACCGCGCTGGAGGAGCGCATCGCCGCCGTGCGCAAGGCCGACGCGGTCGTGGCCGAGGCGCGCAAGGCCGTCAGGGCGGGCCGGGCCAGGCTGGAGAAGGCGCAGCGCGCGGCCGAGGCGGCGGGGCGCAGGACCGAGCAGGCATGGCGGGAGCTGGAGGTGGCCCGCGACCGTGTTCTCAGCCTCGGCGCGCACCCTGAGGGCAACGCCCCTCCGCCCGTCGACAGGCAGGACCTCCACCGGGCGTGGACCGCGCTGATCGGCTGGCGCGACGAGGCCGGGCGGGCCGCCCGTGCCGCGCTGACCGAGCGGGAGGCGGAGCTGGCCAGGGTCGAGGCGGGCCGTACCCAGGAACGGGGCAGGCTCGTCGGCCTGCTGGCCGAGCACGAGATCGCGGTGCCCGCGCAGGCCGTACCCGACCAGATCGGCGCGGCCGTCGCCACCGCCGTCGCCCGCGCTGAGAGCAGGCTCGAACGCGTCAGGGAGGACCGCGAACGCGCCAGGGCCCTTGAGACGCTCGCCACCGAGAAGGAGCAGGAGGCCAGGGTCGCCCACGAGCTGACCCTGCTGCTGCGCGCCAACGCCTTCGAGCGGTGGCTGTGCGCGGAAGCTCTCGAACTCCTGGTCGTCACCGCCTCCGACACCTTGCGTGAGCTGTCCGACGGGCAGTATGAGCTGACGCTCGGCGGCAAGGGCGACATCGAGGTCATCGACCACGCCGAGGCGGGCATGCGGCGCAGCGCCCGCACGCTGTCGGGCGGCGAGACCTTCCAGGCCGCGCTGGCCCTGGCGCTGGCCCTGTCGGGCAGCGTCGCGCGCAGCCTCGACTCGATCTTCCTCGACGAGGGGTTCGGCACGCTCGACCCCGCCACCCTCGACACGGTCGCCACCACCCTCGAACGCCTGGCCGCAGGACAGGACCGCATGGTCGGCGTCGTCACGCACGTTCCCGCGCTGGCCGACAGGGTGCCGGTGCGGTTCGAGATCGGCCGCGACGCCAAGGGGTCGCACCTGAGGAGGGTGGGGACATGACGGCGTCCGTGACCGAGTTCACCGTCGATCCGTGGGATCCGGGCTACGCGGCGGCGCTGTCCGTCGAGGCGCTGGCCGAGCTGGGCCCGACCAGCGCCGAGCTGGTCCTCGACGTGGAGCGCGACGCCGCCGACTGGAAGCCGGTCGACCCGCCGCCCGGCACGGTCGCGCCCGAGGCGCTGCTGATCGCCGACGGGGTGCGCAGGATCGACGCGCGCGTGTGGGTGCACGACCCGTCCTCGCCGATGCCGGTTCCCGGCATCGCGGCCTCCTACGCGGCCGGAATCGTCGAGTGCGGCCCCTCGGGGGCCAGGCTCGCCGCCCTTGAGGTGGGCAGGTCGCTGTTCAGCGCCTCGCCGTACACGCCGGAGGTCAAGACCCCGCACGCGACCTACCGCGCCGAGCGGGCCTCCGGCCCGAGCATGGACGAGCTGTCGCTTGCGTTGCAGCGGCAGGTCACGCAGCTGGAGGTGGATCTGGCGGTCAAGTACCGCTCGCAGGCCGACGACCTGCTGCTCGTCGACGGGCCGCTGCGCGGGCGCACCCACCTGCCGCGCACCGTCGGCTACATCAAGACCCACCACACCGCCTACCTGCCGGGGCCGCAGAGCTCGGTCGTCTCGGCGCTGGCGCCCGGCCAGCGCACGCCCGTCTTCCTCATGGGCACCAGTTGGCGACGGCACGCCTGGTACGTGCGCCTGCCGGTCCGCTCGTCCGCGCCGTGGGCGGGCATCGCCAGGTGCGAGGCGGGCGCGGAGCTGGACCGCGACGAGGTCGTACGGCTGGCCGACACGCTGACGCTCGTGCTGCCGTCGCTGGCAGGAGTCGACTACAAGGATCCGCGCGCGCCGCAGAACCTGGTGCCCATCGGCGGTCTGGAGAAGCTGCTGCGGCACCGCCTCGGCGATCCCAAGCTCCTCTACCGGGCCCTGCGCACCGCCGCTCACTGATAGGATAGTCCTCTTTTCCTACCTATTTTGTGGATTATTGTATGGCCTATCGTGAGGACGCCCATGGCTCTCAGCCGTCTGACGGTCTATCCCCTCGGCAGCATGAGCATCACGACCTTCGTCGGGATCATGCTGCTCGTCCAGTGGCCCGAGGGCGACCCAGACAAGGCGCGTGAGGTGGCGAAGGCGTGGCGGCGCATCGCCACCCGGGTCGACACCAGCCTGCGCGCCATGGACGAGGCCGCCGAGGCGGTGTGGAAGGACGAGCACAACACCGGCCTGGGGGTGGAGGCGTTCGAGGGCTACTGGAAGGAGCGGCTCAAGCCGTACCCTCCGCAGGCCTCGGCCTACGTGCGCGGCCTGGCCAAGGTGTGCGACGACTACGCCGACGTGCTGGACGACACCCAGCGCAAGATCCTGCAGATGGCGATCATCTCCTACCTGGAGATGCTGATGTTCATGGCCTGGCCGGAGATCGGCGCGATGACGAACTGGATCGCGCGCAGGGCGATGCGGCGGGTGCAGGCCAAACTCCTGCTCAGGCTGGGCGAGTACGTCTCGGGCAGCCTCTTTTACGCCATCGCCGACCAGGTGATCGTGGACGGCGTCAAGCTGTCCTTCGGCGACGACATCGGCTCGCTGGAGGACAACCTCGTCGCCATGGCCAAGAACTTCGCCGCCGCCATGGTCTTCTACAGCGTGGATCCCGCCAACTTCAAGCGCGTGGAGAAGATCCTGCCGAAGAACGACGACCTCAAGAAGTACGTGGTGTTCCTGGCCGGATCCAGCGTCTTCACCGTGACGGCGAACGCGCTGAACCGGCCGGGCGACATCCTCGACGACCCGGCCAGCATGCTGCCGACCTGGCAGCAGATGATCAGCAAGTTCCTCGTCGGCGGCGGGCAACTGGGCAAGGGCTGGAGTCGTTAGAGGCTGTCGTAGAAGCGCCTGGCGTCCTCCAGGTACGGGGTCATGGTCTCGCCGACCGTCTCCGACAGCCTGCCGGCGGCGTCGGCCGCGGCGGCCCGAGCGGCTTCGAGCACCGCCTCGGCCAGCGCCTCGGAGCCCAGCTTCATGGCGCGGGGGTCGATCGTCAGCCCGGAGAGGGCGCCGCCGGGGGTGACCTCCAGGCGGACCAGGCCCTCGGCGGCCTCGCCGTGGCCGCGGACCTCGGCCATGCGCTCCCTGGCCTCGTGGAGGGGACGCATCTCCTCGGCGAAGTCGGCCATCAGCCTGCGGATCTCGGCGTCGATGGTGGGTTCGGTCAAGGGAACTCCGATCAGGGCTGGTAGGTGGGAGGGGCTTGGACCTTGGGCAGCGCCTGGATCGTGGCCCAGTCGGCCGCGTCAAGGGTCGCCGGCGTCATCCGCAGGCGGGCGGAGATCTCGGGATACCTGGCGCGCAACTCCTCGACGTAGGTGCCGGCCTGGGCGGCGTGCTTGACGTAGTCGTTCTTGAACTTCACGCCTCTTTCGTCGTCGCCTGCGAAGTCGCCGATGGCGGCCATGTCGGCGAGGACGGCCGCGAGCTCGGTGCCGAAGAGGTGGTGCTCGTCGTCGAACGCCTTCGCGGCGGTGGCGAAGGACGAGGTGTGGACGTCGGTGGGGGGCAGCACTCCTCCGGGCCGCGGGCCGGGGGAATCGGGGTCCTTCGGGGGCATGTGTGCCTTTCTTGGGGCGCTCGGGCGGTTGCGTCCGTATCGACCGTACTGCCAGGCGGGATTGCGGTATTACCTACCTTTTAAGAGTGTAATGCTCTCGGCTGAACGCGGCGGCGCGCACGCCCCGCCGTACCAGCGCGGGCAGGCACAGCGCGGTGCCGAACGCGCCGATCCACACCGCGGCCGAAAGCCCGGCCAGCGCGGTCACGCCGGCGGCCAGCAGCGCGCCGATCGACATGGCGCCCCAGATCAGGAAGCGGTGCACCGAGCCGACCCGGCCGAGCAGTTCGGCGGGGGCGGCCGTGTGCCGCAACGTCAACGAGGTGGGATTGAACGCGCCCTCGCCCACGCAGTGCACGATGCTGCCCGCCACCAGCCCCACCGCGCCCACCTGCGCGCCGAGGACCGGCATGGACAGGATGCCCGCCACCGACAGGATCGCCGCGCCGACCAGCGTGCGGGGCGCGCCGAACCGGCGCACCAGCCGCGCCGAGGCCAGGTTGCCGATCGGGTAGCCGGCGGCGGCCGCGCCGAGCACCACGCCGATCCACTGCGGCGACAGGCCCAGCACGTCACGGCAGTAGAGCACCAGGCTCGTCTCCACCATCGACAGGAACAGCACGTAGGTGGTGCCGCAACTGATGATCGGCTCCAGCAGCGGGTGCCCGGACACGAAGCGCAGGCCCTCCACGATGTCCCTGCGCAGCCAGCCGCGCTCGCGTACGGCCGCCTGCCGTACCGGCTCCCTGTGTTTGATCAGTGCCAGCGACAGCATGGAGGCGACGAAGCTGACCACGTTGGCGGCGATCGCGCCCACCAGGCCGAGCGCGTGGATGAGCGGACCGGCGACCATCGGGCCCACCGCGTTCGCGGCGGACTCCGACAGCGCCAGACGGGCGTTGCCGGAGTGCAGGCGCTCGCGGTCGTGGATCAGGGTGGGCAGATAGGAGGAGTAGGCCACCTGGAAGAACACCACCGCGCACCCGCTCAGCAGCACCAGGGCGAGCAGCAGGGGGAAGGTCAGCAGCCCCGTGGCGAGCAGCACCCACACCGCGCCGAACGCGACCGTCTGCACCACGTCGCAGACCAGCATCACCGTACGGCGCGGCAGCCGGTCGACGATCGCCCCCGCGGGCAGGCCGAGCGGAAGGAAGGGAAGGAACAGCGCGAAGGGCAACAGGGCCGCCTGCGCGGGCGAGACCTCCAGCGCGGTCACGGCCACCAGCGGCAGCGCCAGCTTCATGAACTGGTCGCCGAACAGGGACAGCGACTGCCCGGCCCACAGCAGGCCGAAGTCGCGACGGACATCATCGATACGGACGAGCACGAGGTCGTATCGTGCCGCCCGGTGGGCAGCCCGGCTGGCGGGATTCGGACCGCGCGGTTACGAGGTCCGGAACCCGCTGCTGAGCTCGGCTCTGGTCGGCAGGCCCTGCCAGTCGCTCGCGCTGGCCACCGCGGCGGCGCCGAGCATGGTGCCCCTGGACAGCCGCTCCTGCGGGGTCAGCCCTTCGAGTACGGCGCTGAGATAGCCGGCGACGAACGCCTCGCCCGCGCCCATGGTGTCGACGACGGGCACCGACAGCGCGGGCGCGTCGTAGCGCACCCCGCCCGAACGCACGCTGGCCCCCTTCGCCCCGCGGGTGACGACGACCTCCCTGTCGGCGGTGAGAGCGGGTTTGACCAGGTCGAGCTCGTCCTGCCGGACGAACAGGACCGAGCTCCTCTTCGCCAGCCCGCCCAGCACCTCCTCGGCCTCGCTCAGCGAGGGCCACAGCGCGGGCCGGTAGTCGACCGCCATCGACACGGGCACGCCCGCCGTCATGGCGGCGCCGACGGCGGTCTCGAGGGCGTCGCGCGGGTCGAGGCCGAGCGCGGGGGTGACGCCGGTGATGTGCAGCAGACGGGAGGCGGCGATCCGGTCGATGGGAACGTTCCCCGGCGACAGCCGCGAGCCCGCCGACCTGGTGCGGTAGTGGGTGACGCGGGGCTCGTGGCCGACCCTGGACTCCTTCAGCAGCAGGCCCGTGGGCGCGGTGCCGTCCTCGCGCATGTCCGAGACGTCCACACCCTCGCCGCGCAGGACCGTGGTGACCCTGGCGCCCAGTTCGTCGGCGCCCACCTTGCCGAGGAAGCTCACCCGATGACCCAGCCTGGCCAGCGCGACCGCCAGGGTGAATTCCGGTCCGCCCACGTCGATTCGGGCCTCGCTGTCGTGGCGAACCCTGCCACTGGACACCACTCCGAGGGCTTCGCCCATCGTGTAGACGTCACTCATGTGACGAACACTACAGAGTAACGAATTTTCCCATCAGAACCGCAGGTCACATAGATAGTGGTTTTCTGAGCAAAACTTTCGCCCGTCTTGAGTCAACCTTTTCTGGCTAGGGTGCCTCTAAGTGGTAGAGGGGGTCGGGCAATCCCGAGCTTGACCCCATCGAAACGGGGAGAGGAATCAGCACCCTCATGAAGAAGATCGCAGCAGGCCTCATCGCCGCCACTATGGGTGGCGCTCTGCTCGTCACCGGCGGCACCGCCGCCCAGGCTCGCACCGCGCTCGACGTCCAGATCCACGAGATCCAGCCCGACCCCGTCGTCGTCACCAAGGACGGCGAGACGACGGCCACGTTCTTCGTCGAGGCCACGAAGGACGCCAAGGTCGAGCTCAGGGTCGAGCCGGTCGGCATCCGCACGTTGGCCGCCAAGCACGTCAGCGTCATTCCCAACGGCACTGACTGGAAGTTCACGGTCCCCTTCAACGCCGGCGACGAGGGCAAGTGGCGCGCCATCGCCACCGCCACCAAGGGCGGCGAGACCGACCGCGACAAGGCCTCCTTCGAGGTCACCGTCAAGGGCGGCAAGGCCGACACCCGCGTCACCAGCTTCAGGGCCGGTCCCGACCCGGTGAAGAAGGGCCGCACCATCTGGTTCTCCGGTCGCCTCCAGGTCGACGACGAGGGCTGGGAGGGCCTGCGCGGCGGCGAGGTCGAGATCTACTTCCGCGCCAGCGGCTCCAGCGGCTGGAAGTACGTCACGAGCACCGAGAGCCGGTGGGGCGGCAAGTTCTCCGCCAAGACCCGCGCGTGGAAGAGCGGCACGTTCAAGGCCGTGTACGAGGGTGACGACGACACCAACGGTTCGGAGAGCCGTACCGACTGGGTCCGCGTCTACCGCTGGCACCGCTAAGCACCACTGAGAAAGCCGGTTCGCGTCCGCGCGGACCGGCTTTTTCGCGTCTTCGAGGTTTGCCGATCTGGATGAGTGACGGGCAGGTGCCGGGGTAACGCCTCAGTATGGAGCAGTTGAAGGACTTCAACCCTTTCGACCTCTTCGACACCGAGGCGAACAGGCTCGACGGGTTCTTCGCCTCGCTCGACGAGGAGGGATGGAACCGGCCGACCCGCTGTGCGGGCTGGTCGGTGCGCGACGTGCTCGCGCACCTGGCGGGGGAGGAGCTCTACAACCACGCCTGCCTCGACGGCGACGTGGACGGCTTCTTCGCCACGGTCGAGCGGGAAGGCGTCAAGGGGTTCGACCAGTTCAACGAGTGGTGCGTGCGGCAGCGCCGCGACCTGCCCGTCGAGCAGGTGCTGGAGGAGTGGCGGGACAAGAACGGGGAGACGCGCCAGCGGATGCGCGCGCTCGGCCGCGAAGGCGTCCTGCAGACGTCGGTGGGGCCCTACCCGGCGGACATGCAGACCTTCCACTACGACTCCGAGTACGCCACGCACGCCGACGACGTGGATGCGCCCGTCTCCGATGCCGAACGCGAGCAGCGCACCTGGTGGCGGCTGCAACTGGCCAGGCAGGTGCTGGCCGAGCAGGGCGCGAAGGTGCAGGTGGAGTCGATGGCCGACCATGTCTGGGTGTACACGGGCGGGGTCAGCGCCAGCATGTCGTTCCCCTCGTTCGTCGAGGCCACGGTCGGCAGGACGACTCCCGAGCACGAGCTCGACCCCGAGATCGCCACGGTGCTGCGCTGCTTGGCATGAGACTGGATGAAGAGAGAAGGGGGAAAGGAGGCGGCCATGTGGCAGCGGCACCCCGAGGGCGCGGAACCGGTCAGCGCGCGCAGCCCGCTGCGGGCCAGGAAGATCATGTCGTCGATCGCGCTGCCCGTCGCCCTGGTCGGGACGATCGTCTTCGCTGTTCTCGCGATGCGCTCGGGCAGGGAGGTGTGGTGGTGGGAGATGGCCATCGCGGCGGCGGTGGCGGTGGTCGCCGCCGTCGACCTGGGCGTGCTGCACTACCACCACCGCCGGACGCACCGCTGACCGCCCGCGCCTGCGCGTCCGTCACGTGCGGCTGATGGTCGCGCCTGCGCGTCGGTCACGGGCCGCCGACCGCCCGCGCGTCCGTCATGCGCGGCTGACCGTTCGCGCCTTCCGGCCCGTCGCCCTGTGGAGCGCGGCGGTCAGGTCGGCGGCGGAGAAGACGGGCAGCACGGCGGCCAGATGCCCGTCCGGCCTGACCAGGTGCACGCTGTCGCTTCCCGCACCGAGCGACGCCGGGATGATGCCCAGGTCGGGTAGCGCGATCACCTCGACGGACATCGTGCCCGCCACGGCCGAGGCCGCCGCCGCGACCCTGTCCTCGCGCGCCACCAGCACCACGAAGCCGTCACCGAAGCGCTGCCGCAGCCGCCCGCCCCGCACCCGGGCGTCGGGGCAGAGCACGCCGGGCACCGGCGGGCGTGCCGCTCCCGGCTCGGTCGGCACCGCCACCGGTACGGCGGGCGGAGTGGTCAGCGGGGAGTCGACATACCAGTACGGCTCGGCCAGCTTGCCCGAGTCGATCGACCTGCGCGCCTCGGGATCGTCCACGGCCCGTTCCAGCACCCGCCTGCGCCACTCCCACTGCCCGGGGCTCTGCGGCACCAGGAACTCCATCGTCCTGCCCGTCACCGCCAGGTTGACCAGCGCGGCGGCCCGCCGTTCGAGCTCGTAGGTGTCCAGGAGCGCGCTCGGCGCGCCCTGCCGTACCAGGGCCAGCTTCCACGCGAGGTTCTCCGCGTCCTGCAGGCCCGAGTTCAGGCCCCGCGCCCCGAAGGGCGCGAACAGGTGGGCGGCGTCGCCGGCCACGAACGCCCGCCCCCGCCCGAACGCGGCGGCCACCCGGGAGTGGAAGCGGTAGACCGTCAACCAGACGATCTCGTACGGCAGGCTGCCGGTGATCCGCCTGATCATCGCGTCGAGGTCGGCCGTGGCGGGGTCGAAGCCGGGCGGCACCTGCCAGTCGATCCGCCACACCGAGTCGGGGCACTGGTGGACGAGCACCTGCCGTCCCGGGTTCCACGGCGGGTCGAAGTAGAACCGACGCTCGCTCGGGAACGGCAGCGACGCCTTGATGTCGCAGATCAGGAACAGGTCGTCGAACGACCGCCCGGGGAAGTCGATCCCGGCCAGCCTGCGCACGGCGCTCCTCGGACCGTCGGCCCCGACCAGGTGGGTGCCACGCACCGGGCCCTCGCGGGTGAGGACGTCCACGCCGTCGGCGTCCTCGTGATAGCCGGTCACGGCGCTGCCGTACCTGAGGTCGATGAGCGGCTCGGCGGCGACGCGGGCGCACATCAGCTCCTCCACCCGCGCCTGCGAGATGTTGATCCACGGCGGCACCTGCGCCCTGGGGAAGGTGACGGAGAACAGCTCGTGCTCGCGGAAGTAGGTCCGTCCCGTGGTCCAGGTGACGCCCTCGGCGACCATCGCGGCGGCGACGCCCACCCTGTCGAGGATGTCGAGGACGTCGCGCTGGAAGCAGATCGCCTTCGAGCCCGTGGGGTCGCGGCGGGCCGCCGCCTCCAGCACCACCGTCGGCACCCGCCACCTGGCCAGCAGCAGCGCCGTGGCCAGCCCTACCGGGCCGGCCCCCGCGATCACGACTGGAGCTGGTCCCATACCGCCCTGTCCCGTTCCGCCGTCCAGATGATGGGCCGTTCGATGCCGTCCAGCTCGTCCCAGAGCCTGGAGACGTTGAACGGCAGGCAGTGCTCGAAGATCGGCCATCGGCCGTAGCGCGGCTCCAGCGCGGCGTGGGCGGCCTCGAACGCCTCCTTCAGCGTGCCCGCCCGCCGCCGTACCGCGCCGACCTCGCGCAGCATGACCTCGAGGAAGTCGCGGGTCTGCCCGATCGCCGCGCCCACCTCCTTGGTGACCGCGCCTCGCCCGCCGACCAGCGTCTCGGCGCCCAGCGCGGCCACCCGGTCGAGCGTGGTGGTCGACCACTCGCGGTGGAAGGCGTCGCCGGTGTAGAGGGCGGCCTGCGCCTCGACCAGATCCCCGGCGAACAGGATGCGCTCGTCCGGCAGCCACGCCACGAGGTCGCCCTCGGTGTGGCCCCTGCCCAGGTGCTTCAGCTCCAGGAACCTGCCGCCGCCCAGGTCGATCCTGACCTCGTCGGTGAACGTGAGCGTCGGCCTGGTCAGGCCGGGGATCGAGCCGGGGTCGGTGAACAGGCGCGGCATCCTGCCGTACTCCGACGCCCAGTCCTGCAGGCCGCGCTCCTCGATGAGGAACCTGGTGTTCTCGTGGGCGACGATCACGTCCGCGCCGAACGCCGACGCGCCCAGGACCCTGACGGCGTGGTAGTGGGACAGGACCAGATAGCGGATCGGCTTGTCGGTATGCTCGCGCAGCCGCTCCAGCCAGCGCCGGGCGGCGGTCGGGGTGGCCATGGCCTCGAAGCAGACGAGGAAGTCGTCGGCCTCGATCGCGCCGACGTTCGGGTCGCCCTCGGCGGTGAGCGCGTAGACGCCGTCGCCGATGACTTCCAGGGTCTGCGTCTTGTCGGCCAGGTCGGCGGAGGAGGCGAACGCGCGCATACCCGGGTCTCTACCCGCGTTCTGGTTGCGCAAAATGGCGACGTCGTCGTCGTTGCAGGTAAGCATGCCTTGAGTCGGTCGATCCGACGTCATGCGCACGCAAGCGAACCTGCAAGCACTTGCAATGACTTACGCGGAACGGCGTATTATTTGCGCATGACGCGACGACTGGCAGAGGTGGCCAAGAAGGTCGGCGTGAGCGAGGCCACCGTGAGCCGGGTGCTGAACGGCAAGCCGGGGGTCTCGGAGGCGACCCGCGAAGCCGTGCTGACCGCACTCGACGTGCTCGGCTACGAGCGTCCCACCCAACTGCGCGGCGATCGCGCCCGGCTGGTCGGCCTGGTGCTGCCCGAGCTGCAGAACCCGATCTTCCCGGCGTTCGCCGAGGTCGTCGGCGGCGCGCTGGCCCAGCAGGGCTTCACCAGCGTCCTGTGCACCAGGACCGTCGGCGGCGTCTCCGAGGCCGACTACGTCGACCTGCTCCTGCAGCAGCAGGTGTCCGGCGTCGTCTTCGCCGGAGGCCTGTACGCCCAGGCCGACGCCTCCCACGAGCACTACGAGCTCATCCTCGAACGCAAGCTCCCGACGGTGCTGGTCAACGCCGCCGTCGAACATCTGGGCTTCCCCCAGGTCTCCTCCGACGACGCGGTCGCCGCCGAGATGGCGCTCGGCCACCTGCGCGCGCTCGGCCACGAACGCATCGGCATGGTGCTCGGGCCCAAGGACCACATGCCGTCCAGGCGCAAGCTCGAGGCGTTCCTGGCCCGGGGCGGCGACTACGACCTGGTCGAGTTCACGATGTTCTCCCTCGAAGGGGGCCATGCCGCCGCCACCAGGCTGTCGCGCAAGGGCGTCACGGGCGTCATCTGCGCAAGCGACCTGCTCGCGCTCGGCACGATCAGGGCGGCCAGGCGGGCGGGGCGCGAGGTGCCCGCCGACCTGTCGGTGATCGGGTACGACGACTCGGCCCTGATGACCTGCACCGACCCGCCGCTCACCACGGTCCGCCAGCCGATCGACGCGATGGGGCGGGCGGCCGTCGACCTGCTCGTGGCGTTGATCGACAAGGCGGTGGTCCCGGCGGACGAGCTGCTGTTCGAGCCCGAGCTGGTCGTCCGCGCCTCCACGGCCCGCGTCCACTGACCCACCCACCCGGCCCGATGGCTCTAGCGTCTAGTGCGGTGACCACGAACGTTCACCGGCTCGAGGAACAGCGCTGTACTGCTTGCGCTGGCCGTCCTGGTTGCCCTCCACTGTCGTATCGACAGCGAAGCGATCGATGGAGGAGGAGCGCAATGGCCGAGCGCGGGCGCGGCGGTTGTCCGATCATGAAGGGCAAACGCTGCAGCGGCTGGTGCGGCGCGGAAAGCACGACTCGGTCCGGGTCCGCCGCGCGTTGATGGTCATGGCGTCGGCCAGCGGGACGCCGGTGACGGCGATCGCCCAGCTGGTCGCGGCCGATGAGGACACCGTGCGTGATGTCATCCACGCCTTCAACGAGCGGGGGCTGTCCGCGCTGGACCCTAACTGGGCGGGACGCCGTCCCCCCCGCATCACCAGCGATGACGAGGACTTCATCGTCCAGGCGGCCACCACCCGGCCCGAGAAGCTGGGCCGCCCCTTCACCCGGTGGAGCATCCGCAAACTCCTCGCCTACCTGGCCGACAACCCGACCCGCATCGTGGTGATCGGCCGGGAGCGGCTGCGGCAGTACTTACGCGAGCACAAGATCTCCTTCCAGCGCACCCGGACCTGGAAGGAGTCCACCGACCCCATCGGGAGGCCAAGCTGGACCGGATCGAGGAGGTCACCACCCGCTTTCCGAACCGGTGTTTTGCCTTCGACCAGTTCGGGCCGTTGTCGATCCGGCCGCAGCCCGGCTCGGGCTGGGCGCGCGAAGGCAGACCCGAACGCTGGCCGGCCACCTACCGGCGCGACCAGGGCGTGCGCTACTTCCACGGCTGCTACAGCCTGGGCGATGACCAGTTGTGGGGTGTCGTCCGGACGCGCAAGAGCGGCGCCCACACGCTGGCCGCGCTCAAGAGCATCCGCAAGGCCCGCCCCGACGGCGCGCCGATCTACGTCATCTTGGACAACCTGTCGGCCAACACCACACCGGCCGTCCGTGCCTGGGCGGCCAAGAACAAGGTCGTACTGTGTCTGACGCCGACCTATGCCTCCTGGGCTAATCCGATCGAGGCGCAGTTCGGACCGCTGAGAACGTTCGTGGTCAGCAACTCTCATCATCCCAACCACACCGTGCAGACCCGTCGGCTTCAGGCCTACCTACGCTGGCGCAACGCCAACGCCCGTCATCCCGACGTGCTGGCCGCCCAACGCCGCGAGCGCGCCCGTGTCCGCAGCGAGAAACAACGCCGCTGGGGCCGACCGCTCGTCCGAGCAGCCTGATCACTCAAGCAGGTGAACGTTCGTGGTCACCGCACTAGCCGCACACCCCTCGGCGAACGATGCCCATGTAGTCGTTCTATTTCAATCTATTGGCAAAATATTACAAGGATCTGTAGCTGTGGCCCGTCCACCGATCCGGCGAAGTAGGAGCCCGACCGGAGCTTGTTGCCCGTTAGCAGTGACGGGCCAGTTCGGGGAACTCTTGCCGCGTCTGTCGCGAGGCCGTCCCTTTGAGGGGGTTGACGAGTAACACCCAGCGCCGGAACTTGGTGACGAAAACCAGTGCGCGTGCAGGACGAAATCGCAGTGCCTGCCGTTCTGAAATCGCTGTCGTCGACCATCGACCAACCGTAGGGTGAGGGCGTGCAGTTGCGTTACGCCCTCCGCATGGATCCGACGCCGGGCCAGGCACGGCTGAAGGTGGCCCGTCAGCACACCAAGGCCGCCGACGCGCGCCGCGAGTTCCACTACCAGACTTCCACGAAGATTATCTGTGAGGACCAAACAGTGGTCGTGGACTCGTCGTCCTCGATGACGGCGAAGTCGAAGACGATCCGGTGCGGGACATGATCGAGGTACTGACGTCGTTGTATGCCCGTCTGTACGGTCGCCGCTGCGCGAACGACCGCGCCCGCAAGGCCCTGGAAGCTGCGGCGGCCGATGACTGAGCCGAACAAGAAACAGCTGCGCGCCATCGATGCGCCGTTTGTCGCGCTCGGGCCGTCTGGGGTGGCGATACGCGACCGTCTCAAGCACCTCACGCCCCAGGACGAGACGGTCCTCCGGCTGGTAGGTGATCATCTGGGCTCTCTGGCGTCCCGTGACCTCAAGCAGCGTTGTGCGGATGGCCTGGAGCACTCCGCGGGCACGTGGGCGGCCCGTAAGCGGGACCTGACCGCCGAGTCCTCCTCCCGGTGGGCCGGTTCGATCACCAAGGCGAGCCACGATCAGTGGGCGCTGTCGCGCCGCTGCCAGCTCGCGCACATCCATAGCCTCGAAGCCGGTGTCCGTACGCTGAGGCACCGGCTCTCCCAGCCCATCGGAGCGAAGGCAACCGAGCGGGCGCCGGGCGGATACCGCTCCGAGCACGAGTGGTTCATGAAGTCGCGCCGTCTGGCAACGCTTGAGGACCGGCTGGAGCGGGAGCGGGCTGAGCGTGAGGCCGGTATCGTGCACGTGGTGCGCGGCGGTCGCCGTCTGCTGGGCACCCGGCACAACCTCGCCAAAGCCCAGCTCAGTGAGCAGGAGTGGCGGCAGCGGTGGGAGGCGGAGCGCTGGTTCCTGGCCGCGGACGGCGAGTCGGGCAAGCGGTACGGCAACGAAACCCTCCGCCTCACCCCCGAAGGCGAAGTGTCGATCAGGCTGCCCGCCCCGCTCGCCCCCCGGTCGGCGACCCGCACCGCTTCTTCTACGACCTGTCCGGCACCGCCAGCCACCGCGACGCGCAGATCCGGCATGCCATCACCCGGCTCCTGCACTGGGCCAAAGGTGCCGGTGTGGCCGCGATCGGTATCGAGGACCTGGACTTCACCGCCGAGAAGACCCGCGAGAAGCACGGCCGTAACAAGCGGTTCCGGCAGCTCATCTCCGGCATCCCCACCGGCAAGCTCAAGGCGCGGCTGGTGTCGATGGCCGCCGAGATGAATGTGTCCATCGTGGCCGTTGATCCGGCCTACACCTCGCAGTGGGGCGCGCAGCACTGGCAGAAGCCCATGAGCACGCCCCGCCGGAAGACCACCCGTCACGATGCCGCGAGCATCGCGATCGGACGGCGCGCCCTCGGGCACCCGATCCGGCGACGGACGACACCGCCCCAGCATCACCAGAGCGATGGTGCTGGGCATCGGACCGTCCAGGCCGATCGTGGTACCCGGGGGCGTGAGGAAACCCGCCGCCCCGTCACGGAACGTGCACATGATGCACGTAGCCGGACAGGGAACATACAAGGAACGCGGGCGACCGCGCATCCATCACCGTTCGGGATGCGCGCAGTGCCGGGCAGCGGGTCCAAGACCCACTCCTGATCACTGATGAGGAACGGTTAGGAGTGCGATGTCCTGGTGGCGGGGCGCCGCGATCTACCAGGTCTACCTGCGCAGTTTCGCCGACGGGAACGGCGACGGCGTCGGCGACCTGGCCGGGCTGCGCGACCGCCTGCCGTACCTGAAGGAGCTGGGGGTGGACGCGATCTGGCTCAACCCGTGGTACCCGTCGCCGATGGCCGACGGCGGCTACGACGTGGCCGATTACCGCGACATCGAGCCGGTGTTCGGGACGCTGGCAGAGGCGGAGCGGTTCATCGAGGAGGCCCACGACCTGGGCCTCAAGGTGATCATCGACGTGGTGCCGAACCACAGCTCCACCGCCAGCGCCTGGTTCCAGGAGGCGCTGCGCGACCGGTCCAAGCGCGACCGGTTCTGGTTCCGCGACGAGCCGAACGACTGGCAGTCGATCTTCGGTGGGCCCGCGTGGACCCAGGTGGACGACGGCCAGTGGTACCTCCACCTGTTCGACCCCGGGCAGCCCGACTTCAACTGGGACAGCCCCGAGGTGCGCCAGGAGTTCCACGACGTGCTGCGCTTCTGGTTCGACAGGGGCGCCGACGGCATCCGCGTCGACTCGGCGGCGCTGCTGGTCAAGTCGGCGACCGCCGTCGAGGACCTCGACGGCGTCCACGACATCTACCGCGGCTGGCGGCAGGTGGCCGACGAGTGCGACGACCGGATCCTCGTCGGCGAGGTGTGGCTGCCCGACCAGGAGCGCTTCGCCCGCTACCTGCGCCCCGACGAGCTGCACACCGCGTTCAACTTCGACTTCCTCGCCTGCCCGTGGGAGCCGGGGGAGATGCGGGCCCGCATCTCGCTGACGCTGGCGACGCACGCCTCCGTGGGCGCGCCGCCGACGTGGGTGCTGTCCAACCACGACGTCGCCCGCGTGGTCACCAGGTACGGCCGCGCCGACACCTCATGGGACCACGCCGCGCGCAGGGACGGCGTGCCCAGCGACCTGGAGCTCGGCCACCGCAGGGCCAGGGCGGCCGCGCTGCTGGCGATGGCCCTGCCCGGCGGCGTCTACGTCTACCAGGGCGAGGAGCTGGGCCTGCCCGAGGTCGACGACATCCCCGACCAGCTGCGCCAGGACCCCATCTGGACCAGGTCGGGGCACACGGTGCCGGGGCGGGACGGCTGCCGCGTACCGATGCCGTGGTCGGGCGACGCGCCGCCGTTCGGGTTCGGCTCGGGTGCGGGCGAGCCGTGGCTGCCGCAGCCACCGGAGTGGAAGGAGCTGACCGCCGAGGCGCAGACGGACGACCCCGGCTCCATGCTCACCCTTACCGCACGGCCCTGCGCCTGCGGGCGGACCGGCTGGGTGACGGGTCACTGACGTGGCTCAAGATGGGCGACGACGTGCTGGCGTTCACCCGCGACTCGGGGGTGGTGTGCGTGGTGAACCTGGGCCCCCATCCGGTACGGCTCCCGCCGCACTCGGCGGTGCTGGTGTCCAGCGGCCCGATCGGCGACGGCCTGCTGCCCGGCGACACGGCGGCCTGGCTGGAACCCTGAAGCCGGACGCAAAGGATCAGCGGACGGCTTTCAGGTTGAGGATCCACAGGTCACGACCCTCGGAGTCGCTCCACGCCAGCATCGTCCCCGGGTCGTTCCTGTCGCCCAGGCCGACCGCCATCGAGGGGTCGGGGGGGTCGAAGGTCGCCAGCGTCCCCGTCCGCAGATCCTTGATCACCTGTAGCCCCGCCCGCACCCGCAAGACCACGAACCGGTTCAGCACCGGCCCGTCCGTCGTCGAGCCCGGCAACTCGACCGTCCCAGACCCGTCCGTCCGGCGCGCGACCGTCATCCGTGAGATCGCGTGCCGTTCCACACACCAGTCGGGCGAGCACCGCTCCACCCCTCGCCCGCTGGTCACGAACTCCCTGGACCGGCCCGACTCCAGGTCGTGCCGTATCCCCTTCGCCAGGTCGGCCGCCCACGGCCACTCCAGCAGCCGCAGCCCGTCGCGCACCTTCGCCCTGCTGCCCTTTCCCGACAGCGGTTGGCGGTAGATCGCCTTGCCGGTGTCCCACAGCAGGTTGCCGCCGCCGAGCTGGAAGTGGATCTCCGGCGGCGCCGTCCTGTCACCTGTCGCTGCCCTCGTCACCAGCCGGGGCTTGCCGCCCTTGACCGGCACCCGCCAGAACCGCTTCTCCATCGTGTCGTCCGCGCGCAGCCCGAGCGCGCTCCACACCACGAACCGCCCGTCGGTGGCGAACCACCGCACCTCGTCATCCGGAGGCAGCCGCGCGAACCTGCCGATCCGGCCGGTGACCGCGTCGTAGACGTCCAGCCGTACGTCGTCGTGGCCGAGCCGTCGCTGCGCCAGCAGCACCACGCGGCGGTCGTCGATCGCGATGGCCGGCTGGTAGACCAGCCCGTCGGCCGAGCGGGCGGGCAGCCGGGAGACCGCGCGCGGCCACACCTCCTGGGCCGCCCTGGCCAGCCCGACCCTGGAGGGCGCGGGGCGGGCGGTGGCGGAGACGTGGTCGGCGGGCGCCGCCACCGTGGGCCTGACCAGCACGATCAGCCCGGTCACCGTGGCCAGCGCGAGCCCCGCGGCCGCCGCCGACCGCAGCCGCCTGCTGGTACGGCGCCGCCGTAACCGCGACAGTCCCGACAGCAGGTCGGCGGGCTCAGCCGTCGCCGCCGCCGCGTCGAGGGTCCTGACCAGGTCGTCCTGTCTGAAGGCGGCGGCCTGGTCGCGCACCCTGGCCGGGGGCAGGTCGAGGACGCGCGCGATCTCCTCGTTCGACAGCCCGCCGTACGAGCGGAGCACGATCACCGCCCTGGGCAGCGCGGGCAGCTCGGCCAGTTGCCGCCAGATGTCGGGGTCGCCGCCGTGCCTGGCGATGTCGGCCCCTGGGACGCCGGGCCCGTGGCGGCGCCGCCGTCCCGTCACGAACAGGCGGGCCATCGCCGTGCCGATGAAGGTGTCTGGACTGTCGGTCTTCCTCACGTCCAGCCGCGCCAGCGCCTCCTGGGCCAGCCGGACGCCTTCGCGCTGGTCGCCGGTGAGCACGAGGCCGTAGCGCACGAACCTCATGCCCTTGATGAGGACGAAATCGGTGAAGTCGCCCGGAGGACCCATCCAGCCACCTCCGTGGCCAGCATCTCAGGCCGATTCGCGGATGACCAGTTCGGTCGGCAGGATGACCGGATCGGCGGGGCCGCCCTCGAACAGCCCGAGCAGCAGCCGCGTCATGGCCGCGGCCTGCTCGAAGATGTGGTGGCGGACCGTGGTCAGCGGCGGGTCGGTGTACTTGGCGGCCTCGATGTCGTCGAAGCCGACTACGGCCACGTCGTCGGGCACCCTGCGCCCTGCCTGGCGCAGCGCCTGGAGCGCGCCCACCGCCATGAGGTCGTTGCCGCAGAAGACCGCGTCGAGGCCGGGGTCGTCCTCCAGCAGCTGCCGCATCGCGATCGCGCCCGACTCGCGGGTGAAGTCGCCGATCGCGACGATGGAGCGCCGGTCGGAGTCGCGCAGCACGTCACGGTAGCCGGCCAGCCGGTCCAGCCCCGCGATCATGTCCTGCGGCCCGGCGATGGTGGCGATCCTGCGCCTGCCCGAGGCGACCAGATGCCGTACGGCCTCGGCCGCCCCGCCCACGTTGTCGTTGTCCACGAACGGGATGTCGATGGGGACGGCGGGCCTGCCGTACGAGACGACGGGCACCCGCATGCGCGCGATCGCGGCGGGCAGCGGGTCGGAGCCGTGCATGGAGATGAGCATCACGCCGTCGACGTGCCCGCTGGCGATGTAGCGCTCGATCCGCGCATGGCTCTTGGCCGAGCTGGTCAGCATGAGCACGACCTGCTTGTCGGCCGCCTCCAGCTCCGCGCTGGCCGATCTGATGACGGTGGAGAACATCGGGTCCTCGGAGAACACCCTGGTCGGCGGCTCGGAGAAGACCAGGGCGATCGAGTCGGTGCGCTGGGTGACGAGGCTGCGCGCCGCCGGGTTGGGCACGTAGCCGAGCTCGTCGACCGCGCGCAGCACCGCGTCGCGGATGTGCGGGGCGACCGTCGCCTGCCCGTTGACCACCCGGGAGACCGTGGCGCGCGACACCCCCGCCCTGGCGGCGACCGCCTCCAGCGTGGGGCGCTTCACCCCTTGACGCTTCCGGCAAGGAGCCCGCGGACGAAGTAGCGCTGCATCGACACGAAGACCACGAGAGGAATGATGACAGATACGAACGCCCCGGCGGTCAGCCGCTGCCACTCGTTGCCGCGGGTGCCGGCCATCTGGGCCAGCCGTACCGTCATGGGCGCGCTCTCCTCGGTGCCGCCCGCGAAGATCAGCCCGACGAGCAGGTCGTTCCACACCCAGAGGAACTGGAAGATCGCAAAGGTGGCGAGCGCGGGCGCGACCAGCGGCAGCACGATCCTGCGGAAGATCGTGCCATGGGTGGCGCCGTCGACGCGGGCCGCCTCCATCAGCTCGTGCGGAAGCTCCGACATGAAGTTGTGCAGCAGGAAGACGCCGAGCGGCAGCGCGAAGCAGGTGTGGGCGAACCAGACCTGGACGAACCTGCCCGCGCCCTCCAGGTTCCAGGCGGGCGTGAGCGGCACGCCGAACACCTCGACGCCCTGGGAGAAGAACGACAGCAGCGGCACCAGCGCCATCTGCAGCGGCACGACCTGGAGCGCGAAGATCCCGATGTAGATCCAGTCGCGCCCCTTGAACGGCAGCCATGCCAGCGCGTAGGCCGCGAAGGCGGCGAAGGCCAGCGGGAACAGCACTGACGGCACGGTGATGACGATCGAGTTGATCAGGAAGCTGGCCAGCCGCCCCGAGGAGGAGGACGTGCCGAACAGCACCTCCTGGTAGTTGTCGAAGGTCAGGGCGGGCTCGGAGAAGAACGCCCCGGCCACCCGCCGGTCCAGGTGCCGGTCGTGACCACGGTAGACGGCGCCCATGCCACCCCGGCCCAGGGGCAGGTCGTCGAGCTCATAGCGGTCACCGATGACCATCCGCCCCTCCCGTTCCCCTCCAGGACAAGCCCGCACGAGACCCTCTGGGAATCTACAGCAACCCGGTGGATCTTGATCGCTTGCGGCGAAGGCGCACGCGTCTTCCAGGACGCGCTTCGATGAGGGGCCAGCCCCCGGCTGCCCGCCATGATCACATCACGGGCGACGACCGGGGGACGGGGCCGGGGTCCGGAGACCCACCGGTGGGGGCCCGGGGGAGTCGGGCACCCAGGGACCGGTCAGACGTTGCGGCGGTACTGGCCGCCTGCCTCGAAGAGGGCCTCGGTGATCTGGCCGAGCGAGCACACGCGCGCCGCGTCCATCAGCACCTCGAACGCGTTCTCCTCCGACATGGCGACCTCTCTCAGCCGCCGCAGCGCCGCCGCCGACTCCGAACGGTTCCTGGCGTGGAAGCCGTGCAGGCGGTCGAGCTGGGAGCGCTTCTCCTCCTCGGTCCCCCGGGCCAGTTCGAGCGGACCGTGCTCCACGTCGCCGCGCGGGTTGCGGAAGGTGTTCACGCCGATGATCGGCAGCGACCCGTCGTGCTTGCGGGTCTCGTAGAGCATCGACTCGTCCTGGATCTTGCCGCGCTGGTAGCCGGTCTCCATCGCGCCGAGCACGCCGCCCCTGTCCGACAGCCGCTCGAACTCGCCGAGCACCGCCTCCTCCACCAGGTCGGTCAGCTCGTCGATGATGAACGAGCCCTGGAGCGGGTTCTCGTTCCTCGCCAGGCCCCATTCGCGGTTGATGATGAGCTGGATGGCCATCGCCCGCCGTACCGACTCTGCGGAGGGGGTGGTGACGGCCTCGTCGAAGGCGTTGGTGTGGAGGCTGTTGCAGTTGTCGTAGATCGCGATGAGGGCCTGGAGGGTGGTGCGGATGTCGTTGAAGTCCATCTCCTGGGCGTGCAGCGAGCGGCCCGAGGTCTGGATGTGGTACTTCAGCTTCTGCGAGCGTTCGGCCGCGCCGTACCGCTCCCTCATGGCGACGGCCCAGATACGGCGGGCCACGCGTCCGAGCACCGAGTACTCGGGGTCCATGCCGTTGGAGAAGAAGAACGACAGGTTGGGCGCGAAGTCGTCGATGTTCATGCCGCGCGCGAGGTAGGCCTCGACGTAGGTGAAGCCGTTGGAGAGGGTGAAGGCGAGCTGGCTGATGGGGTTGGCGCCCGCCTCGGCAATGTGGTAGCCGGAGATGGACACCGAGTAGAAGTTGCGCACCTGGTTGCGGATGAACCATTCCTGGATGTCGGCCATCATGCGCAGGGAGAACTCTGTGGAGAAGATGCAGGTGTTCTGTCCCTGGTCCTCTTTGAGAATGTCAGCCTGTACGGTGCCCCGCACGGTGGCGAGCGTCTTCGCACGCAGCTGGGCGGCCTCCTGCGGGGAAGGCGCTCGGCCTTCGGCGGACTCGAAGCGCTCGAGGGCCTGGTCGATGGCGGCGTTGAGGAAGAAGGCCAGGATCGTGGGGGCGGGACCGTTGATGGTCATGGAGACGGAGGTGTTCGGCGCGGACAGGTCGAAGCCGTCGTAGAGCACCTTCATGTCGTCGAGCGTCGCGATCGACACCCCCGAAGTCCCGACTTTTCCGTAAATGTCGGGCCGCAGGTCGGGGTCGTTACCGTACAGCGTCACCGAGTCGAACGCGGTCGACAGCCGCGTCGCCGGCTGGCCCTCCGAGAGCAGCTTGAAGCGGCGGTTCGTCCTGAACGGGTCGCCTTCGCCGGCGAACATCCTGGTCGGGTCCTCGTCGTCCCGCTTGAAGGGGAACACGCCCGCCGTGAACGGGAAGCGGCCTGGGAGGTTCTCCGAGCGGAGGAAGCGCAGGAGCTCGCCGTGGTCCTCGAAGCGGGGCAGCGCGACGCGCGGAATCCGGTTGCCCGACAGGGTCTCGCGCCACAGCGGGGTGTGGATCTCCCTGTCGCGGACCCGCACGACGAGCTCGTCGGCCGTGTACTGCTCCTTCAGCGCCGGCCACTCGGCCAGCAGCGTCCGGCTCTCGTCGGACAGTTCCCCCTCGGCCCGCTCGGCCAGCTCAGCCAACCGCGCGTCCGTCGCGCCCGTCCTGTCGGCGGCTCGCCCGGAGTTCACGCCGGTCCCGCCGCTCGGGCCACCCGCGGCGAGGCCTGTGCCGCCGCTCGCCTGGGCCTGTGCGTCGGGCGAGGTGGCCGCCAACGCCGTGCCGGGCTCGCCGGTCGGGGTGAGGGTGGAGGTTTCACCCAGGAGGGCGCGTACGGCGGTCAGCTGCTGGCGGCGACGGGCCACCTCCACCTGGGCCAGTGTCTCGGCGTGGTAGCCGCGTACCGTCTCGGAGATCTCCGCGAGATAGCGGACCCGCGCGGGCGGCACGATCGCGGCGGCCGTCTGGGAGGTGCGCACCCGCACCTTCGGTAGCAGTCCGGCCCCGGCCGGCATGCCACGCTCCACCAGCACGTCACGCAGGTGCTGGTAGAGCGCCGTCACGCCCGCGTCGTTGTAGCGGGCCGCGATCGTCCCGAACACCGGCATCTCGTCGGGCGAGACCCCGAACGCCGCCCTGTTGCGCACCATCTGCCGGCGTACGTCGCGCAGGGCGTCCTCGGCTCCGCGCCGCTCATACTTGTTGATCACTACGGCCTCGGCGAAGTCGAGCATGTCGATCTTCTCCAGCTGTGAGGCCGCGCCGAACTCCGGCGTCATCACGTAGATCGGCACGTCCACGTGCGGGACGATCCCCGCGTCGCCCTGCCCGATGCCGGGCGTCTCGACGATGACGAGGTCGTATCCGGCCGCGCGGCACGCGGCGATCACGTCGTCGAGGCAGGCGGGCACCTCGCTGGCGGCGCCGCGGGTGGCGAGGGAGCGGAAGTAGGTCTGGCCGCCGAGGCTGTTCATCCTGATGCGGTCGCCGAGCAGGGCACCGCCGCCACGTCGCCTGGTGGGGTCGATGGCGATGACGGCGATGCGCAGCTTGTCGTCGTTGTCGACGCGGATCCTGCGCAGCAGCTCGTCGGTCAGCGACGACTTGCCGGACCCGCCGGTGCCGGTGATGCCCAGCACGGGCGCCCGCCGCACCGCGGGCGCGCCACCATCGGCGGCTCCGTCGGTTTCGCCGCCTTCCACGGGTTCCCGGTCCTCCACCGGCGCATAAGCCCCGGCTCCGGCAGCGCTCCCGAGAGGCGCGCGGCCCGGGCCCAGCGCGCCGCCCAGGGCGCGGATGCCCGCGAGGAGCTCCTCGGGCGCGCGGCCCGCCTCGATCAGCGTGATCGCCCTGGCCAGCGCCGCCTGGTCGCCCGAGGCGACGGCCTCGACCGACGGCGGGTCGCCGAGCTCGACGTCGCATTCCTCGATCAGCTTGTTGATCATCCCGGGGAGGCCGAGTCGCTGCCCGTCCTCAGGGGAGAAGATCCGCGCCACGCCCCTGGAGTGCAGCAGCTCGATCTCCTCGGGGACGATGACGCCGCCGCCTCCGCCGTACACCCTGACGTGCCCGGCGCCGCGCTCGCGCAGCAGCTCGACGAGGTAGCTGAAGAACTCGACGTGGCCGCCCTGGTAGGAGCTGATCGCGACGCCCTGGACGTCTTCCTGGATGGCCGCGGTCACGATCTCGTCGACGGACCTGTTGTGCCCGAGATGCACGACCTCGGCCCCTTGTGACTGCAGGATCCGCCGCATGATGTTGATCGCGGCGTCGTGGCCGTCGAACAGCGCCGCCGCGGTCACGAAACGGACGGGATGGACCGGTGCGTGCACGCCTGATCACTCCTTTGTGAGGGGCCTCCCTTCCGAAGATACTAGGACGTCCTACTATTTCCCAGTCGCCGCCTCGTACGGCCTGCGCCGCGTGGCCGTTCTCCCGGAGGGCTGCGGGCTCACGACGGTACGGCCGGCCTGGGCGGAACGCTCCAACGGCACGCGCGCCCGCTCTCCCCCCGAGAAGGCGACATCATCGCCCGGCACGCGAGCGCGAGGAACACCGGCCCGCGACCGGGCCTCCTCGACGCCCGATCCCCGGTGGCGGCCAGGGCCGCGGGACCGGCCCGCCACCCGGAACGACACGATCAACGCGGTCAGCACCATCGCCGCGAGCAGCGCCTGGGGCGTCCCCAGCACGTCGAACGGCGAGCCGCCCGCAGCGGCCGAAACCGAAGTCGATACCGAAGGCGGCGCGGCCTGGGCAGTGAGAGGCGGGCGTACCTCGATCAGCGTGGGTCGTTGCTCGACCAGCCGCGGCAGCCCGTAACCGACGACCTGGTCGGTGTCACGGACCTTGCGTTTGAGCCAGACCCTGTCGACGTTCGCCTCGATCGTGTGGATCTTCGAGCCGGCGACCTTCTCGACGATGCCGACGTGGTCGATGCCCTTGTAGCTCTTGCCGCCCTTCCAGTCGTAGAAGACGAGGGCGCCGGGCTCTGGTCTGTCCGACCAGGCTCCCCGCTGGATGAACCAGGCCGCGTGGGAGGGCGTCCAGGCGAACTGTCCGACATATTGCTGGACGCCCGCCTTCTGTGCGGCCCACGCGATGAACATGTCGCACCATGGCGCGTTGCGGTACTGGGGGTCCTGGACGAGGTTCGCGTACCACGTGCCGAACTTCGTGTGCTGGCCGCCCTTCTCGCGGTATCCGAGCTCGGGTCGCGCCGCCTCTAACAGTCCTTCAGCGATCGGGTCCAGGACGACTCCTTCCCAGAAGACCGGCGACTAACGAGGGACTGTAGTAGCGCCTTCGTGCCCGCGTGCCGGACATCTGGAAAGTGTCTATATATGAGGTGAAATATACCCGCTGGGACGGAGGTGACTTCCTACTGCAGGTAGGAGTAGAGGTTCTTCCAGCTACCCGCGTAGTAGCAGTTCAGCGACGGCTCCTTGGCCTTGCCCTCGTTGCACACCTTGACCTCGACGAGGACGACGCGGTGGTCGGTGAAGGCGAACTTCTTCGGCGTGCCCTTGGAGCAGTCGAGGTAGTAGCGGTGCTTGGACGGCACGCTTCCGTCGCTCTTCAGGTACGAGATGCGGAAGACCGTCCAGCCGCAGCCCTTGCTGTTCGTCAGGTCGGTGATCTTGCCCTTGACGTGGACGGTGGCGGTCATGGGGTTCGTGCTCTTGTCACGCGCCACCACGGTGAGAGTCCCGCCCGTGACGGCCCTGTCGCCCTGGGCGCGCAGCGGACCCCACGTGGTGGGGGAGTCGGTGGAGGCGGCGGCGGAGGCTGCGGTGGCGGAGGCCGCCGCGGTCAGCAGCCCCGCGGTGACGGCGATCAGGATGGTACGGCTGGTCCTCATGGAAGTTCTCCTCTCTGTGCCGAGAGTGTGGACTTCCGCGCTTTCACGCCGGTTGAGAACCGCCGTACCTTTTCATGAACCGACGCCGACCCGGTACATCGAGGTGCCGCCCTCCCCCGACGGCACGACGTCGGCCACGATGACGGTCACGTTGTCGGGCCCTCCGCCCTCGTTGGCCAGCTCGATGAGCTTGCGCACGGCGGCGTCGGGCTCGCCGTACGAGGTCAGGATCTCGTGCAGCGTCTCTGGCCCCAGCACGTCGGTCAGCCCGTCGGAGCACAACATGTAGCGGTCGCCGACCTCGGCCTCGCGCAGCGACATGTCCGGCTCGGACCTGCCCTCGCTGCCCAGCACGCGCAACACCATCGACCTGCGCGGATGCACCGCCGCCTGGTCCTCCGTGATGCGGCCTTCGTCCACCATCGACTGCACCAGGGTGTGGTCCTTGGTGATCTGGTAGAGCGCGCCGTCACGCAGCAGGTACGCCCGGGAGTCGCCCAGATGGGCCAGGGCGAACCTGGTGCCGTCCCACAACATGGCGGTCACGGTCGTGCCCATGCCCCTGCGGGCAGGGTCGATCTCGACCAGCTCGGCAAGCCTGCGCCCCGCCTCAAGAACGGCCGCCTCCAGGGCGGTTTCGAGATCGGCGCCCGCCTCTGGCAAGCTTGCGTCGAGCTCGCGCAGCACCGAGATCGTGGCGGAGCTGGCCAGCTCGCCGGCCGCGTGGCCGCCCATCCCGTCCGCGATCGCCAGCATGCGGGCGCTCACGTAGCCCGAATCCTCGTTCTGCTCCCTTCGTCGGCCCACGTCCGACCCGGCGGCATAGCGGATGTTGTGCTTCATAGTAGGCAGTAAATCATTGGTTGAAACACTTCACAAGCAGATGCGCTGAAGAGTGTTGTGAACTAATGTGGCCTTCATGAGCCACGACCCGACCGTGAACGCCGGCGACATCGCTCGGCTCGCCGGTGTCGGGCGGGCCGCGGTGAGCAACTGGCGCCGCCGCCACGACGACTTCCCCAAACCCGTCGGCGGAACCGCCGCGCAGCCGCATTTCGCGCTGCGCGAGGTCGAGGCATGGCTGAGTCGCTATGGGAAGTCCTACCAGGTCTCGCTGGCAGATCGCGCGTGGCAACGCCTGAAAGCTTCGGGAGATCTTCAGCTTGGCGAGCTCGTGGCCGCCGCTGGGGGCTTTCTCGCCAGTCCCGGCAGCGGCGATCACGGGCTCGACCCGCGTCTGGCCGCCGTGCTGCGCGAACTGGCCGCCGAGCGCGGCGCGCTGGCCGCCTACGAGTTCCTGTGCGCCCGCTACTTCGAGGCCCACTCCCGCAAACTGTCCGTCACCCGCGACGACGTGGCGGCCCTGATGGTACGGCTGGCCGCGCCCGAGGGCGGCATCGTCCTCGACCCCGCCTGCGGCGTCGGCACCCTCCTGCTGCCGCTGGCGCCCCGCGACCCGGCACCGGGCCCCCACCGGGTCCCCAACGGTGTCCCCAACGGTGGCCCCGGTGGTGTCAGGGTGCTCGGCCAGGAGCTGGAGGCCACCTCGGCCCGCATCGCCGCCGCCAGGCTGGCACTGCGCGGGGTCGAGGCCGAGATCGTCCACGGCGACGCGCTCAGACACGACGCCTTCCCCGGCCCCCGCGCCGACGCGGTGGTCTGCGACCCGCCGTTCAACGAGCGCTCGTGGGGCTACGACGAGCTCACCGGCGACCCCCGCTGGGAGCACGGCCTGCCGCCGCGCGGCGAGTCCGAGCTCGCGTGGGTGCAGCACTGCCTCACCCACGTCAGGCCGGGCGGCCTGGTCGCCATCCTCATGCCGGCCGCCGCCGCCAGCCGCAGGGCGGGCCGCCGCATCAGGGGCAACCTGCTGCGGGCCGGCGCCCTGCGGGCCGTCGTGACGCTCTGGCCGGGCGGCCCCGACCTGTGGCTGCTGCGCAGGCCTGACAGCGGTGAGCGCCCGCCGTCCGAGATCGTCATCATGGACGCCGAGGGTGACCTGAGCACGGTGGAGCCCACGCTGCGCGAGGGCGCGCACCAGGTCCGCATCATCGACCTGCTCGACGACGAGGTCGACGTCAGCCCCGCCCGCCACGCCCCCCGTGCGGGCGCCGATCTCGGCCGCGCCTTCGCCGACGCCCGCGAGCGCTTCCTGGCCGCCTCCGTCGACGCGCCCGACCTGCTGGTGCTCGACCAGCCGCTCGACCGGCCCGCCACCACGATCGGCGAGCTGGTCAAGGCGGGCCTGGTCACGATCCTGCAGGCCCCGCCCAGAATGGCGGCCGACGGCGGCGACCTGCCCGTGCTGACCGCCGACGACGTGGAGCGCGGCACGACGCCTTCGGGCGCCACGACCGCCGAGCCGGGACTGGTCAGGATCCAGCCCGGCGACGTCGTGGCCACCTACGCCACGGCCAGGGTCGTCAGCCAGGACGGCGCCGTCCTCGGCCCCCAGCTGACCCTCTACCGGGTCGACCAGCGCCGCGTCGACCCCCACTTCCTCGCCGGGTTCCTGCGCTCGGCAGGGGCGCGGGTGCCCGCGGGCTCCAGCAGGGTCGACGCGCGCCGCACCCGCCTGCCCAGGCTGTCGCTGGCCGAGCAGCGCGCCTACGGCGACGCCTTCCGCCGGCTGGCCGTCATGGAAGACTCCCTGCGCGAGGCGACCGCGCTGGGCGAGACGCTCATCAGGCTCGGCCACGAGGGCCTGGCCGACGGCCGCCTCCAGCCGCCGCGCTGACCGCGGATCAGGCCGCGCACGTGTCGTGCGTGGCGTCGAACCCCTTCAGCGCCTCCGCATCCCCCGCCTGCAACGGCTTCAGCCCCTTCCAGTCGTCGCCGATCGTCAGCACCAGCCGCGGCGTCGTCGCCTTGGCGACGAGCTGGGGCGTGCCGGACAGCAGGTCGCGGGTGATCGTGGGCACCCGGGTCTCGCCGTTCGGCGAGTACAGGATCAAGGTCTTCGGGTACGGCTTGCGCGGCGCGTCGCCGATCTTGGCGATGTGGTAGCCGCGCTGCTCGAGCGCCACCGCCACCTGGCTGGCCAGCCCGGAGCGGAGCGTGCCGTTGCGCACCTCAACATTGATCTTCGAGCGCGGCACCTTCGCCTGGCCGCCCTTGATCCCCGCCACGCTCTTGTCCTTGGCGACGATCTGGAACAGGGTCTTGGCCTGCGGCTGCACCCACTCCACCCGCCCCGGCTGGGTGATGGAGTAGTGCCACGGCGTGGTGACGAAGCGGATCTGCCCGGCGGTCATGCCCTGCGCGCTCTCGGCGAGGTCCTTCATGACGCCGGCCGTGAGGGCCGGGTCGGTGGCGACGGCCTTGGTGGCCGCGTCGAGGAAGCCGAGGAGCCTGGCCGGATCGGTGAGCGTCTGCCCGCTCATCACCTTCTTCAGCATGGAGGCGATGAACATCTGCTGCCGCTGGATGCGTCCGATGTCGGAGCCGTCGCCCATGCTGTAGCGGGCGCGGACGTAGCCGAGCGCCTGCTCGCCGGTGAGCGTCTGGCGCCCCGCGTCGAGGTGGAGCAGCGCCTTGGTGTCGTCGATGCGTTCGGGCAGGCACACCTCGACCCCGCCGACGGCGTCGACCATGCTCTTGAAACCGGTGAAGTCGACCTTCACGAAGTGGTCGATGTGGATGCCGGTCAGCGACTCGATCGTCTTCCACGTGCAGCCGATGCCGCCGGAGTTGAACGACTCGTTGATCATGCCGAGGTGGGGCTGCTGGCCCGGCAGCCTGCCCTTGGCGCGGCAGGCGGGCAGCTGGACCAGCGAGTCGCGGGGGAAGCTGATCACCATGGCGTCGTCGCGCCTGGACGACAGGTGCGCCAGCATGATCGTGTCGGTGCGCTCGCCCTCGATGGCGCGGCCGTACTTCGCGTTCTTCCCGCCGCGCTGGTCGGAGCCGACGATCAGCACATTGAGCGCGGTCGTGGGGGCCTTGGGCGGCCGGGTGGCGCCCAGATCGCCGGAGACGTCGATGTGCTCCACGTTGCCGGTCAGCTTCACATACACGCCGATCACCACGCCGGCGGCGGCGAGCACCAGCGCGATCGTCACCCCGGCGACCCAGCGAAGCCAGCGCCGCCGCGCCCGCGCGGGCGGCCCTGGAGGGGGCGAAGGCGAAGGAGGGGCGTCAACGAGCCCGCTACTCACATGTCACTCCAGGGGAGGGCCAAGTCGAACTCGCCGAGTGTACTGAGTCACACGGCCCCGGGTGCGCCGAAACGCGGGCAGGGGGAGGCCATAGGATCGAGCCCTTGGCTTTTGACCCTTTTCGCCGGGAGGCGTTCATGTCTGATGTCACCTTCAAGGGCAACCCGATCACCGTCGGCGGCACTTTCCCGCAGCCGGGCGACGCGGCCCCCGCGTTCAGCCTCGTGGGCAAGGACCTGTCCGACGTGACGCTCGCCGCGTTCGGCGGCAAGACCAAGGTCCTCAACATCTTCCCCAGCGTCGACACCGGCGTCTGCGCCGCCTCGGTCCGCCGCTTCAACGAGGTGGCCGCCCAGCACCCGGAGGTGGCCGTGGTGTGCGTCTCGGCCGACCTGCCGTTCGCCCAGGGCCGCTTCTGCGGCGCCGAGGGCCTCGACAACGTGGTGACGCTGTCGCTGATGCGGGGCAGGGAGTTCCTGACCGCGTACGGCGTCGCCCAGGAGTCGGGCCCGCTGGCGGGTCTGGCCGCCCGCGCCGTGGTGGTGCTCGACGCCGACAACAAGGTCGTCTACTCCGAGCTGGTCCCCGAGATCACCCAGGAGCCCGACTACGAGGGCGCGCTCAAGGCCCTGGCGTAACACTCTCGTGGCGGATCCCCGGGAAGGGGATCCGCCGCAAGCCCTGTGGAGGCGTGATGGCGTGCGATGACCTCGGCGTCGAGGTGCGGGTGCCCTCGGCGGTCGGCCGGATCGTCTCCCTCGTGCCCTCGCTCACCGAGTCGGTAGCGGCCACGGGCAAGCTGGTCGGGGCCACCGACTGGTGCAGCCATCCGGCCGACCTCGACGTGACCAGGGTGCGCGGCACCAAGAACCCCGATCTCGACCGGATCGTGGCGCTCGAACCCGACGTGGTGCTGGCCAACGCCGAGGAGAACAGGGAGGCCGACCTCCAGGCGCTCAGGCAGGCGGGCCTGGCGGTGTGGGTGACGCGCATCGAGACCGTCGAGGCCGCCTTCACCTCGCTGGCCAGGATGTTCGAGCACGCCTGCCGCAGTCCCGAACCGGCCTGGCTCGGCCGCGCGCGCCAGGCGTGGGACTTCCCTGAGCCCGAGGTCAGGCGCACCGCGATCATCCCCATCTGGCGGCGGCCGTGGATGGTGGTCGGCCGCGACACCTTCACCGGCGACGTCCTGCGGCGGCTGGGCGTCGACAACCTCTACGCCGACCACGCCGAGCGCTACCCCAAGATCCCGCTCGACGAGCTCGTCGCGCAGGACGCCGACCTGGTGGTGCTGCCGGACGAGCCGTACGCCTTCAACGAGCACGACGGCCCCGAATGCTTCGCCGCCAGGAGCGCGCTGGTGAGCGGACGCCTGCTGACCTGGTACGGGCCCTCGATGGTGGAGGCGCCGGCCGCGCTCATGGCCGGCCTGGGCCGCTGACTCACGCCAGGGCCGCGTCGACGCTCTCCGGCGACAGCACGTGCTCGGTCACCATCACCGCGGTCCCGATGATGCCGGCCCTGTCGCCCAGCACGCTGTTGACGATCTCCAGGTTCCTCGTCGTGTACGGCAGGCTGTGCCGGTAGACGCTCTCCCTGATGCCGGTCAGGTAGTGCTCCCTCGTCTCGGCCATGTCGCCGGCCAGCACCAGCACGCCCGGGTTGAGCAGGCTGACCGCGGTGGCCAGCACCAGCCCGAGCGTGCGCCCCGCCTCCTGGGTGCGGGCGATCGCCTCGGGATCGCCCGCCTGCACGAGGCGGACCACGTCGCGGCTGCTGTCCTGCCCGAGGTCCTGGGCCACGGCCAGGCCGCTGGCCAGCGAGGCCACGCACCCCTTCGAGCCGCAGGTGCAGACCCTGATGTCGCTCTCGTTCAGCCGCACGTGGCCGATGTTGCCCGCGCCCTCCTCCACGCCGCGGTAGATGCGCCCGTCGAGCACGATGCCCGCGCCGATGCCGGTGGAGACCTTCACCAGCAGCAGCGAGGGCGAGCGGCGGTGGGCGGCCCACCACTCGCCGAGCGCCATCGCCTTGGCGTCGTTCTCCACCAGGATCGGCACGTCGAACCGGGCGCCGAGGCTCGCCTTGATCGGCAGGTCGTCCCAGCCCGGCATCAGGAAGGACCGCAGCACCTTGCCCGAGGTGTGGTCGACCGAGCCCGGCAGGTCGAGGCCGATGCCGCACACCTGCTCGCGGGTGCGTCCGGTGCGGTCGAGCAGGCGCTCGAAGGCCTGCCGTACCCACGTCAGGACCTCTTCGGGGCCGCGGTCGATGCGCATGCTCGCCGACTCCTCGGCCTGCGGGCGCGCGGCGAGGTCGGTCAGCGCCACGCGCGCGTGGCCGGCGCCGAGGTCGGCGACGAGGACGGCCCTGCTGGTGGAGTCGAGGGCCAGGACCGAAGGCGGGCGCCCGCCGCCCGAGGCGCCCTTGTCGGCCTCGCGGATGTAGCGGGCCTCGATCAGCCGGTCGACCCTGTCGGTGATCGTGGACCTGGACAGGCCGGTGTGGTCGATCAGCTCTTTGCGGGTACGGCAGACGCCCTGCCTGATCAACTGGAGCACGTGTCCCGCTGTCAGCATCTCTAGCCCTTCTCCGCGCCTGCCGTGAGGCCCTCCGCCAGCAGCCGCTCACTGGCGAAGAACACCACCACGATGGGTAGCGTCAGGATGACCGATCCTGCCATGAGAACGGTCGTCGGGATCTCGATGCTGCCCGCCAGTTGCGACAGGCCCAGGGAGACAGTCCAGCTCTCCCTGCGCTCGACGAGGAAGAGCAGCGCGAAGAGGAACTCGTTCCAGGCGATCATGAAGGCGTAGAGCCCGGTGGCCATGAGCGCGGGCTTCGACAGCGGCAGCACCACCCGCCAGATGGTCTCGATCCGGCCGCAGCCGTCGATGGCCGCCGCCTCCTCCACGCTCTCCGGCACGGTCTCGAAGTAGTTGCGCAGCATGTAGACGGTGACCGGCACGGTCTGGGCGATGTAGACCAGGATCAGACCGAACAGCGACCCGCGCAGCCCGAGCATGGTGAACAGCACGAACAGCGGGATCGCCAGCACGATCGCGGGGAAGAGGTAGACCGCCAGGAACAGGAAGTGCACCTGGCGGCGGCCGAAGAAGCGCAGCCGCGCCACCGCGTAGGCGCCGGGGATCGAGATCAGCAGCGTCACCGCGACCGAGGCGACGGCGACGACCGCGCTGTTGCGCATGAACGTCAGGAAGCCCTGCCTGCCCAGCACGTCCTGGTAGGTGGACAGGGTGAAGTTGCGCGGCCACAGCGATCCGGGGTCGAGGATCAGCTCCTGGATGTCGCGGACCGACAGCATCACCATGTAGAGGAAGGGGAAGGCGGTGATCACCGTCAGGAACGCGATCACCAGCACCCTGAGCACCCTGAACAGCGCGCGCTCGAAGCGGTCCCTACTCACGCTCGCCCCCGAAGAACCTCAGGTACACCGCCAGGAAGACGACCAGCACCACGGCCAGCACGATGGCCTGGGCCGCCGAGGCGCCGATGTCGTCGCGCGCGGTGAGGAAGGTGTAGACCCTGACGCTGACCACCTCGGTGCCCGCGCCGCCGCCGGTGAGGAGGTAGACGTCGTCGAACTTGGTGAAGGTGAACACGAACCGCAGCACCGACAGCAGCGCCACGACGCGCCAGAGCTGCGGCATGATCACGTGCCGGAAGCGCTGGCTGGGCGTCGCGCCGTCGACGACCGCCGCCTCGTCGAGCTCGCGGGGCAGCGCCTGGAGCCTGGCGAGGATGAACAGGAAGGCGAAGGGAAAGTAGCGCCAGGCCTCGAAGGCGATGACGGTGAGCAGCGCCACCGGCACCGTCAGGCCGAGTAACGTGCCCCTGGCCTGGGTGAGGAAGGCGATCGGCTCGCTGAGCCAGGTGTTGACGATGCCGTACTGCGGATTCAGCATCACCTCCCACAGGAAGGCGACCGCCACGACCGGGGCGACGTAGGGGATGAGGATGGAGGCCCTGACCAGGGTGCGCCCCTTGAACCTGTCCTTCAGCGCCAGGGCGGCCACCAGGCCGATCGCGATCGACAGCGCGGTGCCCGCCACGGTGTAGACCAGCGTGTTGGTCAGGGCGCTCCAGAAGCCCGGCTCGGAGATGACGTAGGTGAAGTTGTCCAGCGTGTAGTTGCCGAACAGGCCGGTCCGCCTGATGTTGATCAGGCGCGCGTCCTGGAAGGCCAGCATGATCGCCCACAGCAGCGGGACGACCACGACGACCAGCGTGATCACGAGCGTGGGCGAGATGAGCAGCAGGCCCGTTCTGGCCTCCCGACGCCGCAGGGTCATTGCCTGATCCCGCGCTTGATCGCCTCGATGTCGGCCTTGGCCTGGGTGGCCGCGGCCTGCGGGGTCAGCGTGCCGTCCACGATGGCGCTGAGCGCCTTGGGCACGGGCAGTTCGCCCATGGTGGCCCCGACCAGCTTGCCCTGCCCCTGCGGGATGCCCCACCTGGCGAAGTTGTCAGGGCTGTCGCGCAGCGCGTCGAGCACCGCGGCCGGGTAGACCTCCGACAGCGGCTTCTTGGCGTCGACTCCCGCGGGCAGCGCGTCCCACTTGGCCGCGAAGCCCTCGCGGGTGGGGAACTTGCCCTCGGGCGCCATCCCGATCCACCGCTCGTAGCCCTCGTTCATCATGAAGGTGACGAACCGCTCGGCGGCGGCGGTGTTGGCGTCCCTGGTCACCGCCCACGAGACGATCTCGCCGTACTGGGCGGGCTGGTCGCCCGCCGGGCCCTTCAGCGCGGTGACCACGCCGGTGTTCTTGGCCAGCCACTCCTTGTCCTTCCTGCACTCGGGGCAGGACGGCAGCGCGTCGTTGCGCAGCCCGGCCAGCTCGTCGAGGATGAACGACGACCAGATGGTCATCGCGGCCTTGCCGGCGAAGTAGGTGGCCCTGGTCGAGTCGACGTCCTGCTCGCCCTTCACGGAGTACTGCGCGGCCAGGCGCGAGTAGAAGTCGAAGGCCTGCACGCACGCGGGGGAGTCGAGGGGGATGTTGCCCGCGCTGTCGACGAGCTGGCAGCCGTTGGCCAGCGCCACGTGCTCGAAGCTCTGCGCGGTGAAGGAGTCCTTGGGCGCGTTGGCCAGCGTGATGCCCGCGACGCCTCCGGTGTTGAGCTTCTTGGCCGCCGCCTCCAGCCGCTCGTAGGTGTCGGGCGGTTCGAGCCCCGCCTGATCGAACAGGTCCTTGCGGTAGAGGATCAGCTGCGCCCACCCGTCGCTGGGCACGGCCAGCAGCGTGCCGGAGGAGGTGTTGAGCTCCAGCGCCCTGGGCGAGAAGGTGGCGCGGCCGAGCCCGTCCACGACCTTGGCCGGAGTCTCGGTGTCGAGCAGATCGTTGGCCTCCAGCTCGCGCACCGCCGACAGGGGGAGCGCGCCGATGACGTCGGGCAGCCGTCCCGCCGCGGCGGCGGCGGTGACGATCTGGCTGAACTGGTCCTCCGCCACCCCGACCAGATTGACCTTGATGCCGGTCTTCTCGGTGAAGTCGGCGGCGATCCGGCGTTGCACGTTCATGCGGTCGGCGAGTGATTCCTCGGTCCACACGGTGATCGTGTCGGCGGGCTGTTCCTCCGTGCCGCCGCCGCACGCGGCCATGGTGAGAGCCAGCAGTGCGGCGGAGAGGACGGCGGTTACCTTGTACGGCATGGCTCGTTCCTCCTGACGTGATGGTGCCTGGAGTACCCGCTGCGCAGGGCGAGCAACGCGGTGTGCAATTTCCGGCATCCGTTGAGAAACTCGGCGGGTCCATCGTGCCTGGTCAGCGCCCGGATGCTTGATCATGGGAAAGGTAGCGTCCCGGGAATCTACGTTCCAACTCGCAGCAATGTGCGGTTAAAGACGTAGACTCTTAAGTGTGATTTGAGCGCCACTATGGTTTGCGATCACGCGGTAAATCGCCGACTTTTGTTTGATCAAAAAGCGTAAGTGTGGGAAATGCACGTCATAACCATTGAAGAGCCGGGTCTCGTCCGCGTCACCAAGGAAGAGCCCGGCCACCTGGCGCCAGGTACCGTGCGGGTACGCACGCTGTACTCGGGCGTCTCGGCCGGCACCGAGCTGACCGCCTACCGGGGGACCAACCCCTACCTCAACCGCAGCTGGGACACCGAGCGCCGGCTGTTCGTCGAGGGCCAGAGCCACTCCTACCCGCTGGCGGGCTGGGGCTACCAGGAGGTCGGCGAGGTCGTCGAGGCCGCGCCCGACGTCGCCGACCCGCCGGTCGGGTCGCTGGTGTGGGGCATCTGGGGCCATCGCGAAGAAGCGGTCGTCCCGGCCGCCAAGCTCGTCGGCCACCTGATCCCGCCCGGCGTCGACCCGCTCATCGGCGTCTTCGCCAGGGTCGGCGCGATCGCGCTCAACGCCGTCCACGCCGCCGACATCCACCTCGGCGACCAGGTGACCGTCTTCGGGCAGGGCGTGATCGGGCTGCTGGCCACCCGCCTCGCCGTGCTCAACGGGGCCAGGGTGGTCGCCGCCGACGCGCTGCCCGCCCGCCTCGAACTTGCCAGGCGGTTCGGCGCGGCCGAGACCTTCGACGTCCAGTCGGGCTCGGTGGCCGAGTTCGTGCGCAAGCGCATCGAGGGCGCCGACACCGCCATCGAGCTGAGCGGCAGCCACCTCGGCCTGCACGAGGCCATCAGGACCGTCCGCAGGGGCGGCAGGGTCGTCGCGGCGGGCTTCTACCAGGGCGAGGGCCTTGGGCTGCGGCTCGGCGAGGAGTTCCACCACAACCAGGTGCAGCTCGTCTCCTCGCAGATCGGCGGCGTGGCCTCGTGGCTGTCGCACCGCTGGGACGTCGAGCGGCTGCAGCGCACGTTCATGGAGCTGGTCTACCGCGGCGAGGTCGACGCCGCCCAGCTGATCAGCCACGTCATGCCCGTCGAATCGGCCGCCGAGGCCTTCGCCCTGCTCGACCGGCAACCGGCCGACGTTCTGCAACTCGTCTTCGCTTTTGAAGGAACCACAGGATGAAGCTCGCCGTACAGGAGCAGCTGCTGCCCGGCCGCACGCTGCAGGAGAAGTTCGCGTTCGCCCTCGATGCCGGGTTCGACGCGATCGAGCTGCGCGGCAAGGGCGACTTCCAGTTCGCCACCAGGCTGACCGAGCTCAAGCGCGCGCTGGCCGACGGGGTCGTCATGCCGACCGTCTGCGTCGACATGCCGCACTTCATCGGCGACTTCGACCCGGCCAAGCGCAAGGACGCCATCCAGCAGCTACGCTCCCAGCTGACGGTGATCGCCGAGCTGGGCGGCATCGGCGTGATGACGCCCGCCTCGTGGGGGCAGTTCTCCAGGCGGCTGCCGCCGTTCGAGCCGCCGCGCGGCCCCGAGGAGGACCGCGAGGTGCTGGCCGAGGCGCTGGGCCTGCTGGGCGAGCATGCGCAGCGCAACGGCGTGAAGATCATGCTGGAGCCGCTCAACAGGTACGAGAACCACATGGTCAACACGCTGGCCGAGGCGGTCTCCTACTGCGCCATGGACTCCATCAAGGTCGTCGGCGACACCTACCACATGAACATCGAGGAGGACGACCCCTGCCGCTCGCTGGTGGAGGCCGCGCCGTACCTCGCCCACATGCAGATCAGCGAGTCGAACCGCAACCAGCCGGGCACCGGGCACCTCGACTGGGGCGCGCAGCTGGCCACCCTGGACGCGGTCGGCTACGACGGCTACCTCGCGCTGGAGTGCCGCCTGCGCGGCGAGCCGGAGATCGTCCTGCCCCAGACCGCCGCCTTCATCAGGAAGTTCCTATGATCGCACGTGAGGCCGTGCGTGTTCTGGTCGCCAACTGGGACGGCAGCTACACCGTCCCGTCGCGGCGGCTCTATCCCCACCAGTGGAGCTGGGACTCCGCGTTCATCGCGATCGGCAACGCGCGGTGGTCGCCGCGCAGGGCCCGCTCGGAGCTGCTGTCGCTGTTCGGCGCGCAGTGGCGCGACGGCAGGGTGCCGCACATCGTCTTCAACCCCAGCGTGCCCGACAGCGCCTACTTCCCTGGACCGGAGTTCTGGGACGTCCGCGCCCCCTCGGGCAGCGCCACCTCGGGGATCGTGCAGCCGCCCGTGCACGCCATCGCGGCCTGGCAGGTGCACCTGGCCGAGCCCGACACCACCTTCCTGCGCCGCCTGTACCCGCGCCTGGTGGCCCAGCAGCACTTCCTCCGTACGGCCAGGCGCTCGGCCGACGGCCTGATGGCGATCGTCCACCCGTGGGAGTCGGGCATGGACAACAGCCCCGCCTGGGACATCCCACTCGCCGCCGTCGCGCCCGGACCGGCGGGCGTGGCGCGCCGCGACCTCACCCACGTCAGCCCCGACGAGCGGCCCACCGACCGCGACTACGAGCGCTACGCCGCGCTCGCCCGCGCCTACCGCGACACCGGCTACCGCAGGGCGGGCGCCTTCGCCGTGGAGGACCCGCTGTTCAACGCCGCCTACGGCGCGTCGGAGTCGGCCCTGGCCAAGATCGCCGCCGCCTGCGGCCTCGACCCCGCGCCGCACCACGCGGAGGCGGCCAGGGTCACCGCCGCGATGGTCGAGCACCTCTACGACGACGGCCTGTTCCACAGCCGCGACATCGACAGTGGCATCCTGCTGCGCTCCCACAGCGCGGCAGGCCTGGTGCCGCTGATCCTGCCCGACCTGCCGCGCGAGATCGTCAACGCGCTCACCGGCACGGCCCTCGACAGGTTCGAGATCAAGCGGGGGTTGCTGCCCAGCTTCGCGCCCGGTACGCCGGAGTTCGACCCGGTCCGCTACTGGCGGGGACCGAGCTGGATCAACCTGACCTGGCTGGTCTGGCACGGCCTGCGCCACCGCCGGCCCGACCTGGCCGAACTGCTGGCCGAGGGGATGATCAGGGCGGTGTCGACCGCGGGGTTCAGGGAGTACTTCGACCCGTTCACCGCCGAGGGGCACGGCTGCGGCGACTTCAGCTGGTCGGCGGCGCTAGTCCTCGACATCCTGGCTCAGCACGGCCTGGATGGTGTGCCGACGTCCCTGAGCCAGGTCGGCGAGGAGCTCGGGAGCCTGGCCGAATCCGACGACGTCGGTCACCACGTGCTCGCGTAGCCCCGTCCTGGCTTTGAGCAGCTCGACCGTCTCGTGGGAGAGCCGCTCCCTGTCCCACGCGTGGGCCAGGCCCCGCGGCACCCTGCCGATCTGGGCGCACCTGATCGACAGCCCGTTGTGGTGGAACTCCTCTCCCAGGCGCACCTCGTCGGCGCCGTGCGGGTAGAAGGCCAGGTCGATGACCGTGCCCTGGGGCCGCAGCAGCTTCAGCGCCAGGGCGAGGTAGCGGGCCTGCCCCCTGCACTGGAACACCACGTCGGCGCCCCTGTCGCCGGGGCCGTGCCGCCATCGTTCCTTCAGGGTGACGGCGGGCTCCTCCTCGGCGGTCGTCGCGCCGAGCGCCTCGGCGACGCGCAGCCGTTCGGGCGTCTCGTCCACCACGACGACCTCGGCGGCGCCGTGGTGGAGGGCGAAGCAGGCGGTCAGCAGGCCGACCACGCCCGCGCCCGTGACCGCCACCCTGCGGCCGCGCACGCCGTCGCCCAGGCTGTGGAAGGCGGGGCCGTACAGGTCGGCGGCGGCGTGCAGCAGGCCGTTGGCGCAGATGGGGCCCATGTGCGCGACGTAGATGCCCAGCAGCGGGTCGAGGTCGTCGGGCAGTTCGACGAAGCGGTCCTTGAGCGGGTCGGCCACGTGGCCGGTGCGGTGACCGTAGGCCATGGCCAGCAGCGAGCCCTCCCGCACGGCCCCGGTCCTGGTCTCGGTGACCATGCCGACCTGCATGTAGCCGATGCCGCGCACCGGGTACTCGATCGACGGCAGGCCCTCGGTGAACAGCCCGAGCACCGGATCCCAGGTGGCGTTCAGGTAGGGGTTGGTGCCCTTCACGTAGGTCAGCTCGGTGCCCGCCGACACGCCGCTGTAGACCGTCTGGACACGGAAGGCGCCCTTGGCCAGCGCGTTCGTCTTCTCCTCGACGAAGGTCACCTCGCCGGGCGCCTCGATGCTCAGTGTGCGGATCTCATCCATGCAGCACCACGGGAACCCTCTCGCTCGCCGAGCGCGCGACCGCGTGCGCCAGCCGGTGGGTGCGCAGCGCCTCCTCGTACGGCACGCGCACGTCACTCGCCCTGCCCTGGACCGCGTTCACGAACTCTCTGTCCACCCGCGTCTTGGCCTTGCCCGGGTCTTCCATGATGCTCTTCCCGTCGGCGACCAGCCGGGTTTCGCTCAGATCCAGCGACACCCCTTCCGCGCACACCTCGAGCCCGACCCGGCCCTTGGCGGGCAGCATGCAGGTGACCGCCAGCAGCCCCGCGGCTCCCGACTGGAACCTGAGCACGGCCGCGGTCGCCCGGTCGATCTCGCCGTCCTCTGGCATCCCGCCGGGCACGGCGTGCACCATGCTCACCTCGCCCACCAGCGCTCTGGCCAGGTCGAGCACGTGCACGGCCTGTTCGAGCACCTGCCCGCCCGACAGGTCGCGCCTGATCCACCACGGCACCGGCGCCACCTTGTCCAGCCAGTGGCCGATCGCCAGCTGGATCGGGCGGTCTTCGAGCAGTTCTCTGGCCCAGTCGATGATGTCGAGGTAACGCCAGTGGTGCCCGACGGCCGAGGGCAGACCTTTACGCAGGATCTCGCTGCCGATCCTTTCGGCCGTTTCCAGGTCGAGTGCGAGCGGTTTTTCAACAAATATCGGTAGATCGGACTCCAGACAGTCAAGCTCTGGCGTACCGTGCGCGAAAGGAGGAACACATACATAAACCGCATCAAGTCTGCCGGCAGCCAGCAGGTCGGCATGGTCGCCGTAGGCGGGGGAGCCATGCCGTGAGGCCAATGCCTCGGCCTTGTGGGGATCGGTGTCGGCGATTCCAGCGATCGTCACGTCGGGGAATGTGGAGAGGACGTCAGCGTGGCGTGCGGCGACATTTCCCGCTCCGATGATGCCGATACGGGTGAGTGAGGTCACGGATTGGCATATGCCTCATCAGCGGCCGAGCAAACAACAATGTTCGGATCGCTATGAAAGGGGCAGTTTGCCATTCCTGACGTCATCAGATCGGGGCAGACTGCATGGAACCAGGTACCAGCACCGCCGCCGACTGGCCGCTTGACGCGCTGCGCAAGGCCAAGGGCGGCACGACCGTCAGTGTGGTGCTCCCCGCACGGGACGAGGAGAGCACGGTCGGCGCGATCGTCTCGACGATCCGCGACGAGCTGTCCTCACTGGTCGACGAGATCCTTGTCGTCGACTCCCATTCCACCGACGCCACGGCTGCCCGCGCGGCCGAGGCGGGGGCCAGGGTCGTCCACCAGGACGACGTGCTGCCCGCGCTGCCGCCGCTGTCGGGCAAGGGCGAGGCGTTGTGGAAGGGCCTGGCCGCCAGCCACGGCGACCTGGTCGTCTACATCGACGCCGACCTGCGCAACTTCGGCTCCCACTTCGTCACAGGGCTGCTCGGGCCCCTGCTCGCCAACCCTCGGACGCAGTTCGTCAAGGGCGCCTACGAGCGTCCGCTGCGCGGGCGGCGCGGCGAGGGCGGGCGGGTCACCGAGCTCGTCGCCAGGCCCCTGCTCAACCTGTTCTGGCCCGAGCTGGCCGGGTTCGCCCAGCCGCTCGGCGGCGAGTACGCCGCCAGGAGGTCGGTGCTGGAGCGGGTGCCGTTCGTCACCGAGTACGGGGTCGAGTTCGGCCTGCTCGTCGACCTCCTCGAACTGGTCGGCCTGCAGGCCATGGCCCAGGTGGACCTCGGCTCCCGCGAGCACTCCCACCAGAGCACGGCCGCCCTCGGCCGGATGGCGGGGCAGATCATGCTCACCGCGTGGTCAAGGCTGGAGCGCCAGGGCCGGATCGTCACCTCGGAACCACCCGCGACCCTGCTGCGCCAGTTCAACCCCGAGACCGTCACCGACGTGTCGGTCGCCGAGCGGCCGCCGCTCGCGTCCCTGATCGACGTCATGGAGGAGGACGTGGCATGAGGATCCTGATGAACGCGGGACCGTGGCTACCGATTCCGCCTTCCGGCTACGGCGGGATCGAGAACGTCGTCGCCACGCTCGTGCCGGCGCTCCGCTCGCGCGGCGTGCACGTCGTGCTGGCCTCGGTCGGCTCCAGCACCATCGAGGCCGACGAGCTGATCTGGGCCTTCCCCGACGGGCAGTTCGGCCATCTGCAGAAGCCGTACAACCAGGTCATGGGCCTGGCCCACGCCCACCAGAGCAGGGTCCTCGAAGAGCTGCGCGGGCGCGACGACATCGACCTGGTCCACGACCACCTGGAGGTCGTGGGCCCGGCGACCCTGTCGGCCTTCGGCGGGCCGCCCGTCCTGCACACCCTCCACTGGGACCTGCGCAAGCATCCGGCGTTCTACGGCTCGTTCCCGCCGGGGATCGCGGTCAACGGCGTCTCGGAATCGCAGCTGGCCCGCGCCCCCTCCGCCCTGCGCGCGGCCGCGCTCGGCGCCGTGCACCTGGCCACACCGCTGGCCGGCACGCGACCGGCCGGAGAGGGCGGCGAGCAGGTCGTGGTCATGGGCAGGGTCTGCGCGCTCAAGGGCCAGCACCTGGCGGCGCGCGTGTGCCAGAAGCTCGGCCTGCCGCTGGTCATGGCGGGCCCGGTGAGCGGCCTGAACACCCCTGCCGAGCTCGACGCCGTCCTGCAGGACCCCGACCATCCGCTGCACGGCCACCCCGATGTCCGCTACCACCGCGATCACGTCGCCCCCTACCTGGACGGCGAGCTGGTCCGCTGGATCGGCGGCGTCGGCGGCATCGAAAGGGACGAGCTCTACGCCTCGGCGAAGGCCGCCCTGTTCCCCATCCAGTGGGACGAGCCAGGCGGCACCGCCGTGGTCGAGGCCCTCGCCCTCGGCGTGCCGCCCGTCGGCCTGCGCCGCGGCTGCCTGCCCGAGCTCGTCGACCACGGCCGCACCGGATGGCTCGCCGACACCGAGGAGGAGCTGGCCGAGCTGCTGCTGCGGGTGGACGAGATCGACCCCGAGGAGTGCCGCCGCGAGGCGCGGCTGCGCTTCTCCCCGTCGGTCATGGCCGACCGCTACCTGGACCTGTACGGCCAGGCCATCACTCGCGGGCGCCGATCGCCTCGGCGGGCGGCGTGCTGAGGGCGAACCTGCCGGGGATCGCGGTGGCCGCCAGCGCGAGCGCCGCGGCCCCTGCGACCACCGCCAGATAGGTCAGCGGCGGCACGGACGGCGTCGCCGACCCCGTCATCCCCGTGCTGAAGGCCATCAGCGTGACCAGCGCGACTGCGCTGCCGAGGACCGTCGACACCAGCACGGCGGCCAGGCTCTCCATCCGCAGCATCCGCAGGACCTGCCGCCTGGTGGTGCCGGCCAGGCGCAGCAGCGCCAGCTCGCGGGTGCGGGCCGCGGTCGACATGGCCAGCGTGTTGACCACGGCGATCGCGCAGAAGGCGACGATCAGGCCCATGGCGACGTAGGTGACCGCGGGGTTGGACACGCTCACCTCGGTGGGCAGCTGCGCGCCGTACCGCTCCAGGACCGCCCGGTCTCCTCCGGCGACCAGAACGCTGCCGTGGGGGTTGTCGACGTGCCCGGCGACGAGGGCGTGGGAGAGCGTGAGGTCGCCGAAGCCGAGGCCTCTGCCGTAGACGGCGGCGACCGTGAGCTTGGCAGGGGTGCCGTCGCCGAGCGTGAGGGCGAGGGTGGAGCCCACCGCGACGCCCAGCCGGTCGGCGGCCGTCGTGCTGACCGCGACGGACCGCTCGTCGAGCTTCTGGAGGGAACCCGCGACGACGCCCAGGTCCATGGTCTGGTCCAGGCCCTCGGTGGTGACGGCCTGCGCGCCGTACCTCGCCAGGTCGATCCTGACCGAGGTGCGCAGCACCTCGGTGGCGGCCCGGACGCCCGGCAGCTCACGGACCTCGGCGGCGGAGACGCCCGCCCCGAGGACGTGGTCGGCCTTCACCCCCGAGGCGGCCTGCTCCCGCGCGGCGTCCCCCATCGTGGTCTGCACGAACAGGATCGTGCAGGTCATCGCGATCAGCAGGCTGAGCGGGGTGATGACGGCGGCCATCCGCTTGGTGTTCGCCCGCAGGTTGGCCGCCGACAGGTAGCCGCTCGCGCCGGGGGCGCGCAGGGGCAGCGCCGTCACGGCCTTCGCGATCAGCGGACCGAGCAGCGCGATGGCGATCGTCCACACGAGCGCGGTGAGCATGGTGACCGGGCTCGAGGCCGCCTCGGTGTTCAGGGTCGAGACCAGGACCGTCAGCACCACCCCGGCCACCAGGGCGAGCACCCCCGCCACCAGCCGCCCCCTGGGCAGCCCCGCGCCCTGCAGCGCGGCCTCGCCGAGCGCCTCCACCGGCCTGATCTTGGCGGTACGGCGGGCGGAGACCAGCGCCGCGGCCCACGCCGCGCCCACGGTGGCCGCCACCGCGGCGATCATCGGGAACGGGCTCACGACGAGCCGCAGGTTGTCCGGCATCGCGCCCAGCGCGACGAACCTGGTGCGCAGCCAGAAACCGAGCAGGATGCCCACGCCCGAGCCGAGCACGCCCGCGCCCGCGCTGACGAGCAGTGCCTCACCGCCGAGCAGCTTGCGGATCTGCCGGGGCGTGGCCGCGATCGCCCTGAGCATGGCCAGCTCCCGCTGGCGCTGCTGGACCGACAGCGCGAGGGTGCCGACCACCACGAGCACCGCCACCAGCAGCGAGGTGCCGCCGAGCGCGCCGCCCAGGCTGACCAGCATCGTCCGCGACTTCTCCGCGCCGAGGAACTCCACCGCGCCGCGCTCGTCGCCGGTGTAGGCGAGCGCGCCCTTCACCTGCCCGCCGAAGGAGCCGCCGGAGGAGGGGAAGACGCCGATCGCGCTCACCATCCCCTGCCTGCCGGCCAGGCGACGAGCCTCGCGGGTGGCGAAGAAGACGGTGTCCTGGCTGGGCAGGGCCTGCGCGGTGACGCCGACCACGCGGTAGTCCCGCCCGCCCGCCTTCAGCGTGTTCCCTGCGAAGCGCGCGTCCACGACGACCTCGTCGTCCGCCCTGGGCGCGCGGCCCCTGGCGAGCGTGAACGGCGTGAGCGCCGCCGACTCCCACCCGTGCCCGAGCGCGTTCCCCACGGGGAAGGTCACCTCGGTCACCACCTTCTCGACGCCGGGCGCCTGCTTCAGCTCGGCGGCGATCGAGGCGGGGATCCATCGCCGCTCGGCCAGCGGCTTGGCCTTGGTCTTGACGTCACCGTCGTCGTCGCGCGTGGTCTGACGGTCGAACCGGTCACCGGCGACGATCACCGGCGCGCCCGCGTAGCGCTCGGGCGCGACCCCGCCCCGCAGTCCGGTCTCCAGCAGCATCCCGCAGGCCGTCACCAGCGCCGCCGCGCACAGCAGGGCCACGAACGCGCCCGCGAACCCCGCCTTGCGGTGCCGCAGCGTGCTGATCGCGAAGGAGATCATCACTTCCACGCCCCCAGCCTGGTCATCCGCTCGGCCACCTTGTCGGCGGTGGGGGCGGCCATCGAGTCCACGATCCGGCCGTCGGCCAGGAACAGCACGGTGTCGGCGTAGGAGGCGGCCACCGGGTCGTGCGTGACCATCACGACCGTCTGCCCCAGCGAGGAGACCACCTCGCGCAGCAGCGTCAGCACGTCACGGGCGGTCATGGTGTCGAGCGCGCCCGTCGGCTCGTCGCCGAACACCACCTCGGGCCTGGTCACCAGCGCCCTGGCGATGGCCACGCGCTGCTGCTGGCCGCCGGACAGCTGGGCGGGCCGATGCTCGGTACGTCCCTCCAGGCCGACGCGGCGCACGATCTCGGACAGCCACGCGGCGTCGGCCTTCAGGCCCGCCAGGCGCAGCGGCAGCGTGATGTTCTCGGTCACCGTCAGCGCCGAGACCAGGTTGAAGGACTGGAAGACGAAGCCGACGCGCTGCCTGCGCAGCTCGGTCAGCGCCGTCTCGTTCATGCGGGCCAGCTCGGTGTCGCCGAGCCGTACCGAACCTGAGGAGGGCACGTCCAGGCCCGCCGCGCAGTGCAGGAACGTGCTCTTGCCCGAGCCCGAGGGGCCCATCACGGCAGTGAAGGTGCCGCGTGGGATGCCCACCGACACCTCGCGCAGGGCCGCCACCGCGCTCTGGCCCCTGCCGTAGATCTTGCTCACCGCTTCCAACCGCACCACGTCTGTCATGGGAAACAGCCTGCTGACCTGAGGATTCACCGGCCAGAGACGCCGTCATGAGCCGGGCATGACATCATCATGATCCGGACACTGGTAGACATATCTCCGTGATTCGCCTGCTTTTAGCTGAGGACCAGCACGTGATCAGGGGCGCCCTGGTCGCGCTGCTCGGCCTCGAAGATGACATCGAGGTCGTCGCCGCCGTCGAGTCGGGCGACGCCGTCCTGGCCGCCGCGCTGGCGCACCGGCCGGACGTCGCGGTCCTCGACATCGACATGCCCGGCGCGATCGACGGCCTGGAGGCGGCCGGCGAGCTCCGCGCCAAGCTCCCCACCTGCCGCACGCTCATGCTCACCGCGTACGGCAAGCCAGGCCACCTGCGGCGCGCGCTGGCCGCGCAGGTGGACGGGTTCGTGCTGAAGACCGCGCCGCCCGAGGAGCTGACCGCGGCGATCCGCAAGGTGGCGGCGGGGGAGCGGGTGCTCGATCCCTCGCTCGCGGTCACCGCGTGGGACCTGGCCGACAACCCGCTCACCCCGCGCGAGGCCGACGTGCTGCGCATGGCCGCTGCAGGGGCGGAGGCGCCGGAGATCGCCGCCCAGCTGTACCTGAGCGCCGGAACCGTCCGCAACTACCTGACCACGATCGTCGCCAAGCTCAACGCCCGCAACCGCACCGATGCCGCGCGCATCGCCAGGGAGGCGGGCTGGATCTGACGGTCAGCCAACCCTCGCGGGAACCCACGCCAGGGTGGGCGCCTGCGCGACCAGCTCGAACCAGCCGTCCTCGCGGGAGGTGGTGAGCCGCCCGTCCAGCGCGGCCAGCCTGGTGGTGAGGTTGCCGAGCCCGGACGAGCCGGGTCGGCGATCGGCCGAGCCTGACCGCACGCCGTCGTTGCGGACGCGCAGCCGTACGACGCCGTCCTGGTGGGCGGTCTCGATCGCGCAGCGGCGGGGCGAGCTGTGCCTGAGCACGTTCGTCACCGACTCCCTGAGCACCGTGCTCAGCACCGTCTCCACCTCCTGGCCGAGGTCGCCGTGGTCCAGAGAGAGGGTGACTGTGACGTCCGCGGCGGCCAGCACCGAGCGGGCCGACTCCGCCTCCTCGGCCAGCGACATCGTCAGCTCACCGCCGGAGACCGCCCGGAGGTCGGCCTCGGCCCGCTCGACCATCGCCAGCACGTCGTCGAGCTCGGCCCGCGCCCGCTCCTGATCCAGGCGGCGGGCCAGCTCGCACTTGAGCAGGATCGCCGCCAGGTTGTGGCCGAGCAGGTCGTGCAGGTCGCGGGCGGCCCGCAGGCGCTCCTCGACCACCGCGGCCCGCGCCAGGCCATGGCGTGCGTCCTGCAGCTCCTTGACCACCTGCGCCAGCCGGACCAGGCCGTAGACGACCAGCCCGGTGACCACCGTGCTGATCGCGTAGTTGACCGTCAGCGCCACCGGCATGGCCAGCAGCACGCCCACGGTCGCGACGCTCGCCACGACGGCGGCCACCAGCGGCAGCGCCAGCGTCCACGGGAAAGCGAGCAGGATCGGACCGGCGAGGAAACCGGCCACTCCCAGCCACGCCTGACCGAAGACGGGGATGGGCGCGTAGGTCAGCACCGCCATGATCCCGAGGGAGAGCATGTGGCGGCCCGACACCGAGCGCAGTTGCAGGACGAAGATCACAGCGAGGATCGCCGCCGCCGGCCACACCGGCTCCGCCACCAACAGCGCCTTCATCGAAGAGCCCGCCAGGACGGTGGCGAGCAGCGCGACCGACAGCAGGTAGGTGCCCCTGTCGTGCTCGGGCTCGGCCGAAGTCCGCGTGCACGGCAGCACGGCCTCCACGGTCAGCCGGCCCTCGGCCGACAACTCCGTGGTGAGCGTGCCGCCCGCCGCCTCCACCTGGTCGGACACCATGGCCATGCTCTGGTCGTCGGCGGTGGGTGCGCCGTCGTTGGTGACGCACAGCCGTACCTTGCCATCCTCCGCGGAGGTCTCGATGAGGCAGGTGGTGGCGGCGCGCCGCCGTACGACCTCGGTCACGGCCTCGCGGAGCACCACCGCCAGCAGCGCGCCCGCGGGACCGAGCGGCTCGGCGTGTCCCACCCGGACCTCCACCCCGATCCCCTCGGCGGCCAGCATCGCCTTGGCGGTGGTGATCTCGGGCGCCAGCGATGTCGCCCGGAAGCTCGATGCGGCGGACCTGGCGTCGGCCAGCGCCTGCCGCGCGGTGGCCACGTCGGGACTGCCCGTGCGCGCGCCGGCGGCGATCGTGGCCAGCGCCTTGCCCAGCCCCTCGTTCAGCTCGGCGGCGATGCGCAGCCGCTCCTCCGCCGCGGCCGACATCGCCAGGGCGAGCCTGGTGGCGTGGACCTCGTCGACCCGCTCGGTCAGCCGGGTCAGGCCGTAGACGACCAGCGAGATCAGCACCGCGCTGATCGTGGCGTCGGCGCTGCCGAGCGCGGCGGCGCTCACCGCGACGCCCGCCGCCAGCGGCCACAGCGGCGTCAGCAGCAGCGAACCGCCCACGAACCCGAGGATGCCGACGGAGCTGCCCAAGGCCAGCACCGAGGCGTAGGCCGCGACCGCCACCACGACCGGCTGCCACCACGCGCGCCGGACCGTGAACAGCGCCTGCGCGGCGAACACGACCAGCGCCAACGGGGAGCCGGCCACGACATAGACGCTCGCGAAGCTCCCGAGCACCACAAATACGATCACTCGGGCTCTGTGCGGCACGCCAGCAGCTTAGGAGAAGCCCCTCGGGAGCACGGCGGCGGGGCAGACCGACGCGGGCTAGGAGAAGCCCCTCGGCAGCACGGCGACGGGGCAGGATGACGCCTTCAGCGCCTTCATCGCCACCTCGCCCAGGAACACCCGGTGCGGCTGGGCGTCTTCACTGGCCGCGCAGACCAGTAGGTCGCCCGGCGGCCACTCCACGCTGTCCAGCGCGGTTGCCACGTCGTGCCCCTCCGCGGTCTCCGCCTCCGCCTCGATGCCCGTGCTCTCCCACGCCAGCCGTACGGCCAGCGCCAGGTCGTCGCGCAGCCGCCCCGCGTCGTCCGTGCGCAGGTCGAAGGTGATCAGCCGCATGGGCACGCCGAGCCGCAGCGCCGCCTGCGCCACCCGCTCGACCGCCTCGTCGGCCTGCGGCCGGTGCACGTAGGCGAGGGTCAGGCGGCTCGGCGCCTCCGGCGGCGCGTAGCCGGCCGGCGTGAGCAGGACCGCCTCGGGCGACAGGTGCAGGAGGTGGTCGGCGGTGCTGCCGATCGTGATGCGGCCGCGGGGCCCGCCCTGCGCCGAGCCCACCACGATCAGGTCCGCCCTGATCCGGCCGGCCAGCACCGCGAGGCCGCGGCCCGAGCCGCGGCTCTCGAAGGTCAGGTAGTCGGCAGGGACCTCGCCGAGCGCCTCCGCCGCGTGCGCCAGGTTGGCCTGGGCCTCGACGGCGAGCCCTGGACTGCCGGGGGGATAGATCGTGGCCACGGTCAGCTCCCCGCCGGTGACCCGCGCGATGGCGGCCCCGAGTGCGAGAGCGTCACGTCCACCCGGGTCGTGCGTGTATCCGACGACGACGTGCTCTCCGATCACCATGCGCCCGTACCCCGCTTGACCTGGGAATATTCATGTTTCGTCGAGGGTTGACCCTCAAGGGAGCTCACGGAGAAGGTGATGACGACGAAGATCACTCTTGACACCTGTTTCAACGGCGCTCTCGGTCCGGTCACACTCCGCGACGCGGTGCGCAGGCTGAGAGCCAAAGAGCTCGCCTGCACCGTCGAACCCGAGCTGGTCGCGGGCAAGGTCAACGTGTTCTGCGACTGTGTCGAGCACGGGTTCACGCCGCTCCGCAGCGAGATCATGGCCGCCTACTACGTCGCGGAACGTGACGCGACGATCGAGGCTTACGATCGCGGCCTGATCACCGAGGGCGAGCTCAGGCAGAAATACCTCGATCTCGACCGTTTGGTGCTGACACGGGCCTGAGATCGACCGAAAGGTCGAGGCGATGAGATGCTGGAGGCTCTACGGTGACATGTTCATCGATCCTTCACTGATTGGACATGACGCCACGTGTACGGGGACATCGTCGGCTTCGCCATGAGCACGCCCGGCTGGGTCCACGCCCTCGCCGAGTTCGGCACGGACGCCGGTCTGCTCGTCTTCGCCGCGCTCTTCACCCTCGCCATCTGGCGGGCGCGGGCGGCTCCCGACCGCGACCTGGCCCTCACCTTCGCGGGGCCCGTCGCGGTCGCCGCCGCCTACGCGCTGAGCGAGGCCGTCAAACTCCTCATCAGGGAGGAACGGCCGTGCAGGGGAGGGATCGCCACCATCGCGGCGTGCCCGCCGGTCGGCGACTGGTCCTTCCCCAGCAACCACTCGGTGATCGCCGCCGCCTCGGCGGGCGCGCTCGTCCTGGTCTGGCGGCGGCTGGCCTGGCTGGTGCTGCCGCTGGCCGCGATGATGGCCTTCTCACGGGTGTTCGTGGGTGTCCACTATCCCCACGACGTGGCCGTCGGCTACCTGTTCGGCGTGCTCATGGCGCCCCTGCTGGCGTTGCTGACGGTCGGCGCCTTCATCCCCGTCGTACGGCGGGCCCGCGAAAAGAGTCCGTGGTTTCGACCAGCCGAGCCACGATCCCCGGCTCGGTGAACGCGTGTCCCGCGTCGTCGACGACGTGGAAGGCCGCCTCGGGCCACGCCTTGTGCAGGTCCCAGGCGGTGGTCATCGGCGTGCAGGCGTCGTAGCGGCCCTGCACGATGACCGCGGGAATGTGCCGGATCTTGTCCACGTCGCGGATGAGCTGGCCCGGCTCGAAGAAACCGCCGTTGACGAAGTAGTGGTTCTCGATCCTGGCGAAGGAGACGGCCTTGTCCGCCTCCCCGAACTCGGCCACGTGCTCGGGATCGGGCCGCAGCGTGATCGTGGCCGCCTCCCACTGCGCCCACGCGATGGCGGCGGCCACCCGCACCTGCGGATCGGAGCTGTCCAGCCGCCGCGCGAACGCGGCAATCAGGTCGCCCCGCTCCTGCTCGGGGATGGGCGCGACGTACGACTCCCACAGGTCGGGGAACAGGAACGAGGCGCCCTCCTGGTAGAACCAGCGCAGCTCGTGCTCCCTGAGCGTGAAGATGCCGCGCAGGATCAGCTCGCTGACCCTGTCGGGATGGGTCTGCGCGTAGGCCAGCGCCAGCGCGCTGCCCCACGACCCGCCGAACACCTGCCAGGTGTCGATCCCGAGGTGCTCGCGCAGCCGCTCCATGTCGCCCACCAGGTTCCAGGTGGTGTTCGACGCCAGTGACACGCCGGGGTCGCTGGCGTGCGGCGTGCTGCGCCCGCAGTTGCGCTGGTCGAACAGCACGATCCGGTACGCCTCGGGGTCCCACTGGCGGCGGTGCTTGGCCGAGCAGCCGCTGCCGGGACCACCGTGGAGCATGACCGCGGGCTTGCCCTCGGGGTTGCCGCAGACCTCCCAGTAGACGTGATCGCCGTCGCCGACGTCGAGCATTCCGGAGTCGTAGGGCTCAATGGCTGGATAGAGGCTCATGACGTCCTGTCATACCGGAACCCGGCCGGTGGCGGCGACCTCGCCGGGCCGGACAATGGGGGCATGGAGCTCGTCTCGATCGATGACATCAGGGCCGCCGCCGACCGCATCGCGCCGCATGTGCTGCGCACCCCGCTGATCCAGGCCGACGACCTCTGGATCAAACCGGAGAGCCTCCAGCGCGTGGGCTCCTTCAAGATCCGGGGGGCGATCAACGCGGTCGCCGTCCTCGAACCCCGGGGCGTGGTCACCCACTCCTCAGGCAACCACGGTCAGGCCCTCGCCTACGCCGCCGCGCTCAAAGGGATCCCGTGCGTCGTGGTCGTCCCCGAGGGCGCCCCGAAGGTCAAGACCGACGCCATCCGGGCATGGGGCGCCGAGCTGGTCGTCGTCCCGCCCAGCCAGCGGGTGGTCGCGGCCGAGAAGCTCGCCGCCGAGCGCGGGCTGACGATGGTCCCGCCGTACGACCATCCGGCGATCATCGCGGGCCAGGGCACGATCGGGCTGGAGATCATGGCGGACCTGCCCGACACCGAGGTGGTCCTCGTCCCGGTGAGCGGGGGCGGCCTGGTCTCGGGGATCGCGTCGGCGGTCAAGGCGATCGACCCGTCCGTGCGGGTCATCGGCGTCGAACCCGAGCTGGCCGCCGACGCCGCCGAGAGCCTGGCCGCGGGACGGCGCGTCACGTGGGAGCCGGAGCGGACCTTCCGCACCATCGCCGACGGGCTGCGCGCTGACCTGTCCGAGCTGACGTTCGCGCACATCAGGGCGCGGCTGGACGCCATCGTGACCGTGTCGGAGGAGGAGATCCGCGAGGCGATGCGCTACCTCGCCGCCCGCGCGCGGCTGGTCGCCGAACCGAGCGGCGCGGTCGCCACCGCCGCCTACCTGTCCGGCGCGGCGGCGGGCGGTCGTACGGTGGCCATCCTCTCGGGCGGGAACCTGGATCCGTCGCTCCAGCTCTAGCCCTAGCCGGAGGTCCACTCGAAGCGGTCGAGGAAGCCGCGCTCGCCCCTGGCGTACTCGTCGAAGGCCCGCCTGACCTCCTCCAGGTCGGTCACGAGCGTGGTGCGCAGCGTGCCCTCCTTGTACTCCAGCTCGTAGCCTGGCGAGACCTGGATGAAGTGGTGGCCGAAGGTCACCAGGACGGCGAAGGGGTTCTGCGCGGACAGCGTGCCGAGCACGTCGCGGACGAGCCCCAGGTCGGGGTTGACGACCATCATGCCGTCGCCGGTGTGGAGCTGGGTCTCCGGATCGACTCCGAGCGGCGAGAGGTTGTGCACGAGGTCGCCCTGCGGGTCGTAGCAGACCAGGCCGTACCGCCTGGCCAGGGCGAACGTCGCGTTGGACACCTCGTCGAGCGCTTCGGGCGTCATGGTGACCAGCGCGTGTCCCGGATAGCCGACGGCGTGCCCCGGCAGCTCCTTGACCAGCGCCGCGACCTCGGCGACCGCGGGCTCGCCCGGCTGGGCCTCGCGGGCCGCCCGGTAGACGGCGGCGGCCTGCTCCCTGGTGATCGGACCGGCCTCGCGCCAGGCCATCAACTCCATGCTCATGCCCCTATCTTGCAGGCAGGCGCCGGGGGCTCATTCCTAGATGCCGTCGAAGCGGCCCGCTTTCACGGCGTCGCGAAAGCTCTCCCACTCCTGGAGCGAGACCAGATGAGCATGCATCACGAAACCACATGCCTGCCGTTCCGGTATTCGTCTGACGGCGTCACCGCCGCGAAGCGGACCGTTGAGCGGGAATGGCTCGGGCAGGTGTCCCCGGTGCCGTTGCAGCAGTCGTTGCGGGACCTGGATGTGGCGTACAGGAACTTCTTCGAGTCGGTGTCGGGCAGGCGGAAAGGCCCGAAGATGGGCTTGCCCGTCTTCAAGTCCCGCCATGATCACCGGCAGTCGGCCCGGTTCAACACCAACGCCTTAAAGGTGCGAGACAACGGCACTCTCTACCTCGCGAAGATCGGCGAGATCGAGGTCCGGTGGTCACGTGAGCTGCCCGCTCCGCCGTCCAGCGTGACGGTCGTCAAGGACGCGGCGGGCAGATACTTCGCCTCCTTTGTCATCGAACTCGACGACGACGCCCACACGCTCCCGCAAGCGGACGCCGAGGCGGGGATCGATCTCGGTCTGACCCACTACGCGGTGACGTCCGACGGCGAGAAGATCGCGAATCCGAAGTGGTTGCGCCGCAGGGAACGCAAGCTCAAGAAGCTTCAGCGGGCCCTGTCGCGTAAGAAGAAGGGGAGCGCCAACCGGGCCAAGGCCCGGATCAAGGTCGCTGGTCAGCACGGACGCGTCGCCGACGCCCGCCGAGACTTCCTGCACCAAACCAGCACCACACTGCTCCGTGAGAACCAAGCGGTAGTGGTGGAAGGGCTGGCGGTGCTGGGCCTGGCGCGGGGCATGCTCGCCAAGAGTGTGAATGACGCCTCCTGGGGCGCGTTCCTGCGGCTGCTGGAGGGCAAGGCAGCCCGGTACGGCCGCGACTTCATCCAGATCGACCGCTGGTACCCGTCCTCGCAGCTGTGCCCGTGCTGCGGGTGGAAGGTCGGGAAACTCGCGCTGGACGTCCGGGAGTGGGACTGTCAATCGTGTGGCGAGCACCACGCCGTGACATCGCTGCCGCGCTCAACATCCTCGCTGAGGGCGTCCGCCTGAGGTACCTGTACGACGTGGCCGCCGGGCTGGCGGACACCCGAAACGACTGTGAAGGGCAGGTAAGACCAGGTGAGGCAATCCCGACCCTGGCTCCGCCCGAAACCTGCACCGCGCAAGCGGCGTAGAGGCAGCAGTAAACACCCCGCCGCGAGGCGGGAGAATCCCCGTCATTTATGGCGGGGAGAAGCCAACGTCGCGAATGAGGACCAGGCGCGTGTGGCGGCTCAGTCGCCTGGCATATTCCTTTGGCAATTGCCAAACCGGGTAAATCCGTTTGCGAAGAACGGAGCACCCGATGGAGATCAGCGATCTGAACCTCAGAGCGGCGATGACCCTGCCGTTCAGGAACCTGCTCGAACTGCTCGACATCTGGACGTTCGCCCGATGGGACAGGCGAGCCGAGGCGCAGGGGTGGACCGTGGTCAGGCCGCAGCCGCTGGTCCACGTCTACCGCCACCACGGGTTCGCCGCCATGGTCACGTGCGGCGGCTGCGAAGGCGAGGGGGTGACCAGGAAGGGCGCCTGTCACACCTGCCTGGGCTCGGGCAGGCAGCCGCCCTGAACCCGATCAATGACGGGCATGGGGTTATCGGTGGCGTCTAAGCGGGCATCTAGGCAGCCGCTGCCTCCTGGGCGAACATGGGGGCCAGAGCGTAAGGGGAGCCTCGATGATCGAGATCTGGCCGGGAGACCCGTATCCTCTCGGCGCCACCTACGACGGCGCGGGCACCAACTTCGCGCTGTTCACCGAGGCGGCCGATCGCGTCGAGCTCTGCCTGTTCGACGACGACGGCAAGGAGTCCAGGGTCCCTTTCACCGAGTGCGAGGGGTTCATCTGGCACGGCTATCTACCCGGCGTGGGCCCGGGCCAGCGGTACGGCTACCGCGTCCACGGCCCGTACGAGCCCGCCCGCGGCCTGCGCTGCAACCCCGACAAGCTGCTGCTCGACCCGTACGCCAAGGCGATCGAGGGCGGCGTCACCTGGAACAAGGCGCTCTACGACGGCGACCGGCCCAACCCCGCCGACTCCGCCCCCTACGTGCCGCGTTCCATCGTCGTCAACCCGTTCTTCGGCTGGGGGCACGACCGGCCGCCCGCCACGCCTTACCACGACACGGTGATCTACGAGGCGCACGTGCGCGGGCTGACGATAGCCCACCCCAAGATCCCCGAGCGGATCCGCGGCACCTACGCAGCGCTCGGCCATCCCGAGATCATCGATCACCTCACCAAGCTCGGCGTGACCGCTCTGGAGCTGATGCCGGTCCACCAGTTCGTCAGCGAGCAGCACCTGGAGGAGAAGGGGCTGACCAACTACTGGGGTTACAACACCAGCGGCTACTTCGCCCCGCACAACCGCTACTCCAGCCAGGGGCAGCGCGGCGGGCAGGTGCTGGAGTTCAAGGCGATGGTCAGGAACCTGCACGAGGCGGGCATCGAGGTCATCCTCGACGTCGTCTACAACCACACCGCGGAAGGCAACCACCGCGGCCCGACGCTCGGCCTGAAGGGGATCGACAACCGCACCTACTACCGCCTGGTCGACGGCGACCCCCAGCACTACATGGACACCACCGGCACCGGCAACAGCCTGCTCATGCGCAGCCCCCAGGTCCTTCAGATGATCATGGATTCGCTCCGCTACTGGGTCATCGAGATGCACGTCGACGGCTTCCGCTTCGACCTGGCCGCCACGCTCGCCCGCGAGCTGCACGAGGTGGACCGGCTGTCGGCCTTCTTCGACCTGGTCCAGCAGGACCCCGTCCTGTCGCAGGTGAAGCTGATCGCCGAGCCGTGGGACATCGGTCCTGGCGGCTACCAGGTCGGCAACTTCCCCGCCAGGTGGACCGAGTGGAACGGCAAGTACCGCGACACGATCAGGGACCTGTGGCGGGGCGAGCCCGCCACGCTGCCCGAGTTCGGCTCGCGCTTCACCGGCTCCGGCGACCTCTACCAGAGCGACAGCCGCCGCCCCGTCGCCTCCATCAACTTCGTGACCTGCCACGACGGCTTCACCCTGCACGACCTGGTCTCCTACAACGAAAAGCACAACGAGGCCAACGGCGAGGACAACAGGGACGGCACCGACGACAACCGCTCATGGGACGCGGGGACCGAGGCGCTGCGGGAGCAGCAGAAGCGCAACTTCCTGACCACGCTCTTCCTGTCGCAGGGCGTGCCCATGCTCTCCCACGGCGACGAGCTCGGCCGTACCCAGCGGGGCAACAACAACGGCTACTGCCAGGACAACGACCTGACCTGGGTCGACTGGTCGGACGTGCGGGGCAAGTGGCTGCTGCTGGAGTTCACGCAGCGGCTGGCCAAGCTGCGCCGCGAGCATCCCGTCTTCCGGCGCAGGCGCTTCAACTACGACATGGCGTGGCTGACTCCGACGGGCGAGCAGATGACGGTCGCCGACTGGAACGTGGGCTACGCCAAGTCGCTGGCCGTCTACCTCAACGGCAAGGCGATCACCGAACCGGACAGAAGGGGTAGACCCATCGTCGACGACTCCTTTCTCGTGCTGTTCAACGCCCACCACGACACCATCAGGTTCACGATCCCGAAGGACTACGGTGAGATGTGGCTGACCGAGATCGACACCGCCATGCCGATCATGCTCGACACCAGGGTCAAGAGAGCGGGGGAGCGGCTGCTGGTGCCCGGACGCTCGATGAGGGTGTTGCGCGGTGTCTAGGCCCGTCTCGACCTACCGCGTCCAGCTGACCCCCGACTTCGGCTTCGCCGAGGTCGCGGGCATCGCCCCCTACCTGCGCGACCTGGGGGTCAGCCACGTCTACCTCTCGCCCGTGCTGCAGGCGGTGCCCGAGTCGCTGCACGGCTACGACGTCATCGACCACTCCAGCATCAGGCGGGAGTTCGGCGGCGCCAAGGGCTTTCGCGAGATGGCCGACGTGCTGGCCGCCCACGATCTGGCCGTCGTGGTCGACATCGTGCCCAACCACATGAACACCGCCAACGAGCAGTTCAGGTCGGTGCTCAGCTTGGGGCTCGACTCGCCGTACGCGCACTGGTTCGACATCGAGTGGCGCGAGGGCAGGGTGGCCGTGCATTCCTTCGCCGAGGACCTGCCCGAGTCGGAGTACTACCACATCGTCGACTGGCGCGACGGGCCGGGCTACCGGCGCTTCTTCGACGTCTCCTCGCTGATCGGGCTGCGCGTCGAGGACCCCTCCGTGCTGTTCGCCACCCACGAGGTGATCTTCTGGCTGCTCGACGAGGGCCTGGTCGAGGGGCTACGGATCGACCATCCCGACGGCCTGGCCGACCCGCGCGACTACCTCGACAAGCTGCGCACCAGGACCGGCGGGGTGTGGACGGTCGTCGAGAAGATCCTCATCGGTGAGGAACGGCTGCCCGACGACTGGGCCTGCGACGGCACCACGGGCTACGACGTGCTCAACCGCGTCAACGGCCTGTTCGTCGACCCCGAGGGCAAGGCGCCGCTGGTCGCGCTGTTCACCCGGATGACCGGCCAGGACGCCCACTACCCGAGCGTGATGACCCGCGCCAAGCGCGAGGTGATCGACCTGTTCTTCGGCGGCGAGCTGGACCGGCTGTCCCGCGTCACCGGTGTGCCCGCGGCCGACCTCGCCGACCTGTTGGTGGCCATGCCGGTCTACCGGGCCTACGTCACCCCTGGCGAGCCGGTCGAGCCGGGGGCGAAGGAGATAGTCGAGACGGCCGCGCCCAACCCCGAGACCGCCAGAGCGGTCCTTTCCGGCTCGCCCGAGGCGATCGTCCGCTTCCAGCAGACCTGCGGCCCCGTGATGGCCAAGGGCGTGGAGGACACCGCGCTCTACCGGTGGTTCCCGCTGGCCTGCCTGAACGAGGTGGGCGGCGAGCCCGACCACTTCGGGATGCCGGTGGACGACTTCCACGCCTACTGCGCGCAGTTGCGGCCCTTCACGATGACCACGCTGTCCACCCACGACACCAAGCGCTCGGAGGACGTGCGCGCCCGCCTGCAGGTGCTGTCGGAGCTGCCCGCCGAGTGGGAGCAGGCCGTGGAGGGATGGGCGGCCGAGCTCGCCTTCGACCCGAGCATCGACTACCTGGCGTGGCAGACGCTGATGGCCGCCTGGCCGATCTCGGCCGACCGGTTCACCGACTACCTCCTCAAGGCCGCCCGCGAGGCCAAGACCGCCACCTCGTGGATCGCCCCCGACCCCGCCTACGAGGAGGGGCTGCGCGCCTTCGCCAGCAAGGCCGTCGAGCTGCCGGTCGGCGACTTCACCGCGATCGTCGACCGCTACGCCGTCGCCAACTCGCTCGGCCAGAAGCTGGTGCAGCTCATGATGCCGGGCGTGCCCGACGTCTACCAGGGCAACGAGCGCACCGACTTCTCCCTCGTCGACCCCGACAACCGGCGGCCCGTCACCTTCCCGTGCGTCGCCGAGTCGGCGTGGGACGCGGCCAAGCTGCTGGTCACCACCCAGGCGCTGCGCCTGCGCCGCAGGCTCGGGCCAGCCGCGCCGTACGAGCCGATGGCCGCCTCGGGGGAGGCCGCCGAGCACGCGGTCGTCTTCGGCAGGGGCCGCGCCGTCGCGGTGGCGACCCGCCTGCCCGTACGGCTGGCCAGGCGCGGCGGCTGGGGGGCGACCTCGATCACGCTGCCCGCCGGACGCTGGCGCGACCTGCTCACCCGCGAGCTCTACACCGGCCGCACCCCTGTCGGCCACCTGCTCAGCCGCTATCCCGTCGCGCTTCTGGAGAGACATGATCTTTGAGGTGTGGGCATCGCAGGCGACCTCCGTCGAGATCGAGACCATGGGCGAGCGGCTGCCGCTGCGGCCCGGCTCGGGCGGCTGGTGGTCGGTGGACGTGCCGGAAGCCGGGCACGGCACCGACTACCGCTATCTCGTCGACGGCGAGGGGCCCTACCCCGACCCGCGCTCCCGCAGGCAGCCGGAGGGCATCTTCGGGCCCAGCCGCGTCTACGACCATGCCCGCTTCACCTGGAGCGACCACGAGTGGAAGGGCCGCGACCTGCGCGGCTCGGTCATCTACGAGCTCCACATCGGCACCTTCACCGGCGAGGGCACCTTCGCCGCCGCCCTGGAGCGGCTCGACCACCTGGTCGAGCTCGGCGTCGACTTCGTGGAGGTCATGCCGGTCGCCCCGGTGCCCGGCGGGCGCAACTGGGGCTACGACGGGGTCGACCTCTACGCGGTGAACGAGACCTACGGTGGCCCCGACGGCCTGAAGGAGTTCGTCGACGGCTGCCACCGGGCGGGCCTCGGCGTGCTGCTCGACGTCGTCTACAACCATCTCGGCCCGTCGGGCAACTTCCTGCACCCGTTCGGCCCCTATTTCGGCGGCTACCAGGGCAGCTTCTGGGGCGAGGCGGTCAACCTCGACGGGCCTGGCTCCGACGAGGTCAGGCGATACTTCGTCGACAACGCGCTGCAGTGGTTGCGCGACTTCCACCTCGACGGGCTGCGGCTGGACGCCGTCCACGCCCTGCACGACAGGCGCGCCAGGCACCTGCTGGCCGAGCTGGCCCAGGAGGTCGACGCGCTGGCCTGCGCGGTGGGCCGGCCGCTGACGCTGATCGCCGAGTCCGACCTCAACGACCCCCGCATGGTCACCCCGCTGGAGGCGGGCGGCCTCGGCATGGCCGCCCAGTGGAACGACGACGTCCACCACGCGCTGCACACCGCGGTGTCGGGGGAGAGCCACGGCTACTACGAGGACTTCGCCTCCATGGCGGCGCTGGCCAAGGCCTTGGCGTCGGGATTCGTCCACGACGGGGGCTATTCCGGCTTCCGCGGGCGCTCGCACGGCGCCCCGCTGACCGGCGTGCCCGGCTACCGGCTGGTGTGCTGCCTGCAGAACCACGACCAGATCGGCAACCGGCCCGCGGGCGACCGGCTGGGCCCGACCGCGCTGAAGCTGGGGGCAGGACTGCTGCTCACCTCGCCCTTCACGCCGATGCTGTTCATGGGCGAGGAGTGGGCGGCGCGCACGCCGTTCCTGTTCTTCACCGACCACGTCGAGGCGGCGCTGCGCGAAGGGGAGGGTGAGCGCAGGGCCCGCGAGTTCGAGGGTTTCGGCTACGACTGGATCGCGCCCGACCCCTCGGCCGAGGACACCTTCCAGCGCAGCAAGCTCGACTGGAGCGAGCTCAAGGAGGAGGAGCACTGGTCGGTGCTGTGCTGGTACCGCGATCTGATCGCGTTGCGTAAGGCGCTGCCGGAGCTCACCGATCCCCGGCTGGAGCGGGTCGAGACCGAGTACGACGAGCAGGCCGGATGGCTCATCGTCAGGCGTTCGTCACTGAACGTCATGGCATATTTTTGTCCGGATCCTGTGACATTGCCCGTTTCGGTGGGGTCGGTTCTGCTGGCCTCCGAGGAGGGTGTTTCCGCTGGTCGAGACGGGCTCACCGTGCCCGGGCCATGCCTCGTGATCTACCGGTCTGAGATAAATCCGTAATACGGACAGACCGATAACCTGCGACGAGCCGTCAAGTCCCTGTCAAGGGACGGTCACGGCTTTCTCGTCGCGGGGGCGACCCTAGAGTTTCAGGCTGCCCGGCCCCCGTTCGTCCGAACGGAGGGCAATGGGCGCATACCTGCTGCGCAGGCTGCTGTCGAGCGTCATCCTGGTCGCCATCGCCGCGAGCCTGGCGTACCTGCTGGCGGCCGGCAGCCTCAACCCCCGCGCCAACTACGAGGGCCGTCAGCCGCCCATCCCCGTGGGGGTCGTCGACAGCACGCTGAACGAGTACAACCTCAACGACAAGACGCCGCTGCTTGAGCGCTACGGCACCTGGGTGTCGGGCGTGGTCAGGGGCGACTTCGGCAGGACCTGGGACGGCGGCTCGGTCAACGACCAGATCGCCAGGCGAATCGGTGTCAGCCTCCGCCTGCTGCTGATCGGCACCGTTCTCGGCTCCGCCCTCGGCGTCGTCATCGGCGCGTTCGCCGCGGTCAGGCAGTACCGCGTCAGCGACAGGGCGATCGGCGTGGCCTCGTTCGTCGTCATGGCCGTGCCCGTCTTCGTCCTGGCCACGGTGCTGACGATGGGAGCCACGGGGATCAACACCGCGCTCGGCCACACGCTCATCGAGTTCACCGGCGAGTACAACCCGGCCCTCTCCGGCACCGACCAGCTGCTCAACCGGCTCAACCACCTGATCCTGCCGACGCTGTCGCTGTGCCTGGGCCAGATCGCCTTCTACAGCCGCATCCAGCGCAACATGATGCTCGACGTGCTCGGCCAGGACTTCGTCCGTACGGCACAGGCCAAGGGTCTCTCGCGCAGGACCGCCCTCTACAAGCACGCCCTGCGCACCGCGCTCATCCCGGCCGCGACCTACTTCGCCTTCGCCTTCGGCACCATGCTGACCGGCGCCACCTTCACCGAGAAGATCTTCGGCTGGCACGGCATGGGCGCCTGGCTGGTGGAGTCGATCCAGCACAACGACACCAACTCCGTCGCCGCCGTCGCCCTGTTCGCCGCCGTCTGCGTGCTGGTCGCGGGACTGCTGTCCGACCTGCTCGTCGCGGCGCTCGACCCGAGAGTGCGGGTGAGCTAGATGCGTTCCAAGGTCGTCCTGCGCCGGATCCTGGCCAGGAAGCAGGTGCTGTGGGGGCTGGCGGGCGTCGTCCTGCTCCTGGTGCTCGCCTATGCGGGGCCGCTGGTCGGACCGTACGGCTGGCAGGAGAAGGACTTCACCTCCTTCAGGGTCGCGCCGAACGCCGACCACTGGTGGGGCACCACCCAGATCGGCCAGGACGTGTTCGCGGTGACGCTGCGCGCCATGCAGAAGTCGATCCTCATCGGCTTCCTCGTCGCGCTCATCTCCACCGGCCTGGCCGCCGTCGTCGGCGCGTTCGCCGGCTACTTCGGCGGCTGGCTCGACAAGGCGCTGATGTGGGGCGCCGACCTGCTGCTGGTGCTGCCGAGCTTCCTGATCATCGCGGTCATGTCGCCGCGGCTGAAGGGCGCCTCCTGGCTGTGGTTCGTGGTGCTGCTGGCGGCCTTCTCCTGGATGATCACCTCCAGGGTGGTCAGGAGCATGACGCTCTCCCTGCGCGAACGGGAGTACGTGCTGGCCGCCCGCTACATGGGCATCAGCGACTGGAAGATCATCTTCCGGCACATCGTGCCGAACCTGTCGTCGCTGCTCATCATCGACGCCACCATGAACATCAGCGGCGCCATCATCGGCGAGACCGCGCTGTCCTACTTCGGCTTCGGCGTGCAGCCGCCGGACGTCTCTCTCGGCACGCTCATCTCCGCCGCGGGCGGCAGCGAGGCGATCAGCTACCCGTGGCTGTTCCTGTTCCCCGCCGGCCTGCTCGTGCTGCTCGTGCTGTGCATCAACCTCGTCGGCGACGGACTGCGCGACGCCCTCGACCCGGGGAGCAACTCATGACGATCCTCGAGGTGAGCGACCTCACCGTGACCTTCCGTGGCGGCGTCCAGGCCGTCAGAGGCGTCTCCTACCAGGTCGGCAGGGGTGAGGTGCTCGGCATCGTCGGCGAGTCCGGCTCCGGCAAGTCCGTGACCTCCCTCGCTGTCATGGGCCTGCTGCCCGCGGGCGCGCAGGTGACCGGCTCGGTGAAGCTCCACGGCCACGAACTGCTCGGCATGCGGGAGCAGGAGCTCCTCCAGCGCCGCGGCAAGTCGATCAGCATGATCTTCCAGGATCCGCTGTCGGCCTTCACACCCGTTTACACCATCGGCGACCAGATCGCCGAGGCGGTCAGGGTCCACCAGAAGGTCACCAAGGAGCAGGCCGCCAGGCAGGCCGTCGACCTGCTCGAACTCGTCGGCATCCCGCACCCCGACGTGCGCGCCAAGGCCTTCCCGCACGAGTTCTCCGGCGGCATGCGGCAGCGCGCGATGATCGCGATGGCCATCGCCAACGACCCCGACGTGCTCATCTGCGACGAGCCCACCACGGCGCTCGACGTCACCATCCAGGCGCAGGTCCTCGAAGTGCTGAAGACCGCGCAGAAGGAGACGGGGGCCGGTATCGTCATGATCACCCACGACCTGGGGGTGGTCGCGGGCCTGGCCGACAGGGTGCTGGTGATGTACGCCGGCAAGCCCGTCGAGCAGGGAACGGTCGAAGAGATCTACTACGAGCCTCGCATGCCGTACACGATGGGGCTGCTCGCCTCGATCCCGCGGCTGGACCAGGACAACCAGCGCCTGGTGCCGATCGAGGGCGCCCCGCCCTCGCCCGCCGCGCTGCCGCCCGGCTGCCCCTTCGCGCCCCGCTGCCCCCTCAAGGTGGCCGCGTGCGACGACGCCGAGCCCGACCTGGTCAGGGTCGGCAAGCGCGAGGTGGCCTGCATCCGCTCCCACGAGATCGAGCTGAAGAAGCTCAGAGGCGCCGACGTCTTCCCCGCCCCGGAGATCATCGACGAGCCTGTCGTCGAGAAGCCCCGCTCGCAGCGTGACACGGTGCTCGAACTCGACGGGCTCGTCAGGCACTACCCGCTGATGAAGGGCGCCGTCTTCAAGCGCCGCGTCGGCACCGTGCACGCCGTCGACGGCATCAGCTTCGACATCGCCGCGGGCGAGACCCTCGCCCTGGTAGGCGAGTCCGGCTGCGGCAAGACCACCACCCTCCAGCAGATCATGCAACTGGAGGCCGCCCAGGACGGCAAGGTCGTGGTCTTCGGCAAGGACAGCGGCGCGCTGACCAAGCGCGAACGCAGGGAACTCCGCCGCGACCTGCAGATCGTCTTCCAGGACCCCATGGCCGCGCTCGACCCGCGCATGCCGGTCGGCGACATCCTCGCCGAACCGCTGCGCGCCCACGGCCACCAGGACGTCGGCAAGCGCGTGGCCGAACTGCTCGACCTCGTCGGGCTCGACCCCTCCTACGCCGAGCGCTACCCGCAGCACTTCTCCGGCGGCCAGCGCCAGCGCATCGGCATCGCCCGCGCGCTGGCCCTGGAACCCAGGCTGATCGTCCTCGACGAGCCCGTCTCCGCGCTCGACGTGTCCATCCAGGCGGGCGTCATCAACCTGCTGGAGGACCTCAAGGCCAGGCTCGGCCTGTCCTACCTGTTCGTGGCCCACGACCTGTCCGTCGTGCGCCACCTGGCCGACCGCGTCGCCGTCATGTACCTCGGCAAGATCGTCGAGATCGGCGACGTCACCGAGGTGTACGGCGCGCCCGCCCACCCCTACACCAGGGCGCTCATGTCGGCCATCCCGCTGCCCGACCCGAGGCTGGAACGATCACGCAGGAGGATCATCCTCGACGGCGACCTGCCCAGCCCCGCGCAGCCCCCGACCGGCTGCCGCTTCCACACCCGCTGCCCCAAGCGCGCCCTGCTCCCGGAGCCCGAGCGCGCGCGGTGCGTGGCCGAAGAGCCCCCCGTTGTACGGCTCGCGCACGCCGACGATCACGGCGCCGCCTGCCACTATCCCGAAGTGAGGAACTCGTGAAGGTTGTTGGCTACAAGGCCGCCGCTGGCGCGGCCCTGCTGGCACTCGCCCTTGCCGCCTGCGGCGGTGGCGCCGACAAGCCGAAGGCAGGCTCGACGGAGGCCGCCGCGCAGGCACAGGAGCAGGCCGCCGCGCTTCCCGGCAGCTCCGTCAACCCGGTCGCCTACGACCAGGTCAAGGACGGCGGCACCATCACCCTCGGGCTGACCCAGTGGCAGCAGCAGTGGAACTACAACCAGGTCAACGGCACGCACGCTACCGTCGACGACATCTACGACGCCACCATGCCGAGCATGGGCAAGGCCGACGACCAGGCCGAACTGGTCAACAACCCCGACTACGTCACCGAGTGGAAGATGGAGCTGAAGGGCGACAAGCAGGTCGTCACCTACAAGCTCAACGACAAGGCCACCTGGTCCGACGGCAAGCCGATCACCTACAAGGACTTCGTCGCCCAGTGGAAGGCGCTCAACGGCAGCGACAAGAAGTACCAGGTCAGCTCCACCGACGGCTACGACCGCGTCGCCTCGGTAGAGAAGGGCGAGACCGACCACGACGTCGTCGTCACCTTCGCCAAGCAGTACCCCGACTGGAAGGGCATGTTCTCCCCGCTGCTTCCGGCCGCCACCAACGCCGACCCCGCCGAGTTCAACAAGGGCTGGATCGACAAGATGCCGGTCACCGCGGGCCCGTTCAAGGTCGACTCGATCGACCAGACCGGCAAGACCGTCACCCTCGTCCGCGATGACAACTGGTGGGGCAAGAAGGCCAAGCTCGACAAGGTCATCTTCCGCGCCCTCGACTCCGGCGCCACCGTCAACGCCTTCGCCAACGGCGAGCTCGACGCGATGGAGATCAGCCCCATCGCCGCCGACCTCCAGCGCGCCAAGAACGTCCCGAACGTCGACATCCGCAAGGCCGCGGCCCCCAACTGGCGGCACATCACCGTCAACGGCTCCGCGCCCAACCTGACCGACAAGTCGGTCCGCCAGGCCGTCCAGCTCGGCATCAACCGCGAGGCCATCACCCAGTCCGACCTCAAGGACCTCGACTGGCCCGTCCAGGTGCTCAACAACCACCTGTACATGAACACCCACAAGGGCTACGTCGACAACTCAGGCGAGCTCGGGAAGTACAACCCCGAGAAGGCCAAGCAGCTGCTCGACGCGGCCGGCTGGACGATGCAGGGCGACTACCGCATGAAGGACGGCAAGGAGCTCGAGCTGCGCTTCATCGTCCCGGCCGCCTACCCGCTGGCCAAGCAGGAGGGGGAGCTGACCCAGGCGATGCTCAAGGACGTCGGCGTCAAGGTCAAGGTCGAGCCGGTCCCCGACGACAAGTTCTTCGACGACTACATCATCCCCGGCAACTTCGACCTGGTGCCGTTCTCGTGGCTCGGCACGCCGTTCCCGAACGGGGCGCTGCCGCAGATCTACAAGCAGCCCACCGGCAAGGACAACTACGGCAGCAACTTCCCGCGCATCGGGTCGCCGGAGCTGGACGAGCTGATCGAGAAGGCGGCCGGGGAGATGGACCCCGCCAAGTACATCGAGCTCGGCAACCAGGCCGACAAGCTGATCTGGGACGAGGTGCACACGATCCCGCTGTACCAGCGGCCCAGCATCTTCGCGGCCAAGAAGACGCTGGCCAACTACGGGGCGTTCGGCTTCGCCAGCATCGACTGGTCATCGGTCGGCTTCACCCAGTAGCCCGACCCGCTACAGAAAGAGGGCCCCGCTGGACTCCAGCGGGGCCCTCTCCTCGAGAGCGTCAGACGACCTTGGTGTTCACCTCGGCGAAGTGGCAGGCCACCGGGTGCCCGTTGCCCCGGTCGACCAGCGCCGGTTCCTCGGTCGCGCAGATCTCCTGCGCCTTCCAGCACCGCGTCCTGAACCGGCACCCGCTCGGCGGATCCATCGGCGACGGCACGTCACCGGTCAGGATGATCCGCTCCCGCTGCCGCTCCTCCTCGGGATTGGCCATGGGAGCCGCCGACAGCAGCGCCTGCGTGTAAGGGTGCGCCGGGCGGTCGTACAGGTCGTCCCTGGGCCCGGTCTCCACGACCTTGCCCAGGTACATCACTGCCACCCGGTCGGAGATGTGCCGCACCACCGACAGGTCGTGCGCGATGAACACGTACGCCAGACCCAGTGAGTCCTGCAGGTCCTCCAGCAGGTTCACCACGCCGGCCTGGACCGACACGTCCAGCGCCGACACCGGCTCGTCCAGGATCAGCAGCTTCGGCTCAAGCGCCAGCGCCCGCGCGATGCCGACGCGCTGCCGCTGACCGCCCGAGAACTCGTGCGGGTACCGGTTGCCGTGCTCGGGCGACAGGCCCACCAGCGACAGCAGCTCGGCCACCCGCTTCGGCCCGTTCTTGTCCCACCGGCCGTGGACCTTCAGCGGCTCGGCGATGATGTCGTTGACCGGCATCTTGGGGTTCAGCGAGGCGTACGGGTCCTGGAAGACGATCTGCATGTCCTGCCGTACGGCCTGCATCTGCCGGTTCGGCAGCCCCGTCAGCTCCTTGCCCTCGAACTTCACCGAGCCCGACGTCGGCTTGTGCAGCTGCAGGATGGCCCGGCCGGTCGTCGACTTGCCGCAACCCGACTCGCCCACCACGCCGAGCGTCTCGCCCTTGTCCACGTGGAGAGAGACGCCGCTGACCGCCTGCACGTGCGAGACGACGCGGCGCATCAGGCCGGTCCCCCTGACGGGGAAGTTCATGACGAGGTCGGTGACCTCAAGCAGTTTCTCGGTCATGAGGTGGTCTCGCTGTCCGTGCGGAAGATGGCGGTCGGATCTGCCTTTTCTGCAAGCTGGGGCCAGTGGTGGCAGGCGGCGTAGTGCGCGCCGCCGTCCGTCTCCTCAAGCGTAGGCTCCGTCGTACGGCACTCGTCGGTGGCCATCGGGCAGCGCGGCGAGAACGGGCACCCCGTGGGCAGGTTGATCAGGGACGGGGGCGTGCCCTTGATCGGCCGCAGCCTGCTGCCCGAGGTCTCCAGCGAGGGAATCGAACCGAGCAGGCCCGCCGTGTACGGCATGCGCGGCGTGTTGAACACCGTGTCGACGTCGCCGATCTCGACCGGCTTGCCCGCGTACATGACCAGCACCCTGTGCGCCATGCCCGCGATGACGCCCAGGTCGTGCGTGATGAGCACGACGGCGGCGTCGACCGCGTCCTTCACCTCGAGGAGCTTCTCCAGGATCTGCGCCTGGACGGTCACGTCGAGCGCCGTGGTCGGCTCGTCGGCGATGATCACGTCAGGGTTGTTGATGATCGCCATGGCGATCATCGCGCGCTGCCGCATACCGCCGGAGAACTCGTGCGGGTAGGACCGCAGCCTGCTCGCCGCCTGCGGGATGCCGACCAGGTCGAGCATCTCCTTGGCGCGGGCCTGAGCCTGCTTGTACGGCACCAGCTCGTGCGCCAGCACGGCCTCGGCCAGCTGGTCGCCGATGGTGTGGACGGGGTTGAGCGCCGTCATCGGGTCCTGGAAGACCATCGCGATCTTCCTGCCGCGCAGGCTCCGCCGCTTGCGCGCCGACATCTTGAGCATGTCGTCGCCGCGGTAGGAGATGCTGCCGGTGATCCTGGCGGACTTGGGCAGCAGGCCCATGACCGCCATCGACGAGACCGACTTGCCCGACCCGGACTCGCCGACGATGCCGAGCACCTCGCGCTCGTGCACCGTGTAGGAGACGCCGCGCACGGCCTTGACCACGCCGTCGTCGGTGGGGAAGTTGACCTGGAGGTTCTCGACCTTGAGGACCTCGGTGGCGCCGGGACCCTTGGCCTCCGACAGCCGCTTGGCGATGTGGACAGAGGTCATCAGTCACGCACCCTGTTCTGTCGAGGGTCGAAGGCGTCACGCAGGCCGTCGCCGATGAAGTTGACCGACAGCGCGATGGCCACGATGAACAGTCCGGGCCACCAGAACAGCCACGGCCTGACCACCATGGCGTTCTTGTAGTCGCTGATCAGCAGGCCGAGCGAGGTGTCAGGGCTCTTGACGCCGAACCCGAGGAACGACAGGGCCGTCTCCAGCAGGATGCCGGAGGAGATCGCCAGGGTGGCCGAGACGATGATCACGCCGAGCGTGTTCGGCAGGACGTGCTTGAAGATGATCCGCATCGAGGAGGTGCCGACGGCCCTGGCGGCCTCGACGAACTCCTTCTCGCGCAGCGACAGGAACTCGCCGCGGACCAGCCGGGTGACGCTGGTCCAGGTGATCAGGCCCAGCATGACGGCCATGAAGTAGGGGCCCAGGTTGCCGGTGGCGCTGCCGACCACCGCGGCGATCACCAGCACCGGGATGGTGATCATCACGTCGGTGAAGCGCATGATGACGGCCTCGATCTTGCCGCGGAAGAATCCGGCGAAGGCGCCCAGCACCGTGCCGACCAGGGTGGAGACCAGCCCGATGGTCAGCGCGACGATGATCGAGACCTGCGCGCCGCGCATGGTCATCGCGAAGTAGTCCTTGCCGATGTTGTCCTGGCCGAAGGGGTGCTCGCCCATGTGCATGCCCGCGCCGCCGAGGAACTCGGGGATGACGCTGAGGGTCGGGCGGCCACCGTCCACGACGGTGCCCGAGCCCGTCCACGGCTTGTCCCACCAGCCGGGGATCGGGCCGAAGCCGATGGAGCTGAAGGCCAGCACGAAGACGATCCCGAACAGGATCATGCCCGCGAGGGCGCCCCGGTGGCGGAAGAACCTGCGCCGGACGAGCTGGCCCTGCGTGCGGGCGACGATCGTCATGCCCTGCGCGTCGTTGGCCGAGGGCTGCTCCGTCTTGATGGTCATCTCGGTCTTCTCCGTCATGACAGCCTGATCCGCGGGTCGAGGTAGGCGTAGGCGATGTCGGCGAGCATGTTCCACACGACGATGGCGGTGCCGGTGACGAGGAAGAAGCCCATGACCGGCATGGGGTCGACCTCCCTCAGCCCGATCTCGAACATCTTGCCCATGCCCCGCCAGCCGAAGACCGTCTCGGTGATGACCGCGCCGCCGAAGACGCCGGCGAAGTCGAGGGCGAGGATCGTGGTGATCGGGATCATGCCGTTGCGGAAGGCGTGCTTGATGACGACGGTCCGCTCGGGCAGGCCCTTGGCGCGTGCCGTACGGACGTAGTCCTGGTTCATCACCTCGAGCATGCTGGCCCGGCTGTAGCGGGAGTGGCTGGCCAGACCCACCAGGATCAGCGCCAGCGTGGGCAGCAGCAGGTGCATGCCGGAGTCGAGGGTGTTCTGCCAGAAGTTGCCCATGAAGTTCGGCGTCTCGGAGCCGATGGTGGCCACCGGGCGGCCCTTGAGCGCCCTGGCGTAGCCGTCCCACGACTCCAGCAGCCGGTCGAAGAAGATCATGGCGGCGACGAACAGGCCGCTGAAGACGGCCAGCGGGATCGCCTGGCGGCGCAGCAGGCCGCCGAACTGCCAGCCGATGGCCGCGCTCACCAGTCCGGCCACGACGAACAGGCCGATGAGGGTCCAGACGCTGGGAGCGGTCAGCATGGGCAGCAGCGGGTAGTACAGCAGCGCGCCGAGGCCGGCGGCGCCCAGCGAGGCGTACATCGGCTGCAGGTGCTCGACACCCGCGACCAGGGCGGTGACGCCGGCGGCGGTGGCCAGGCCCACCACGAGGATGAACGGGAAGCCGAGACCGGGGTCGGCGAACCATCGGCTGGCGGACAGCGCGAACAGGATCACGGCGGTGACGACCAGGCCGATGCCGAAGGCGGTCAGCTTGCCCTTCCTGTCACCGTTGAAGACCGACGCCCAGATCAGGCCCGCGGCCACCGCGATGGCCAGGATGATGGGAACCGGGATGAACGGGTCCCGCAGCCAGTCGTTGAACTCGATCGCCACATACTGCTTCAGCATCGTCGCGACCCAGAAAACCGGTAGCGAGAAGCAGATGAAAGCTGCGAAAGTGATCCCGTGGTCGAAGCTGCTGTACTGGCGGAGCGCGGAGACGATGCCGATCGCGATGCCGATCACCGCGGCCAGGATCGTGGCGACCACGACGAGCTTGAGCGTGGATGACATGGCGCCGGCGAGCAGCGAGGAAACGGTGGTGCCCGCCTTGTTGACCCCGAGGTCGCCCTGGAAGATGCCGGCCAGCCAGGAGAAGTAGCGGACGGGGATGGGCTCGTCCAGGTGCATGGCCGTGATACGTGCTTCCATCAGCCTGGGAGCGTCCGGCAGGGTGCTCTCGCGCAGGTCGGCGAGCGGATCCCCGGACAGCGCGACCAGGACGTACATGATGAACGTGGCGGCCAGCAGCGTCAGGCTTGATATGGCGAGCCTACGCGCGATGAATACAAGCAATTCCCCGAACCTCCTGCAGGTGACGGCTTCCGGGGGCCACAGCGGGGGATGGCCGGGCTAGGGCCGGAGCCGGGCCCGCCACGGTGCCTCGTGAGCGCGGCTTCGGCGGGCTGACGATATTGACGACTTGGGTGTTACAGCCATGACGCGGGGCCGGTCTGGTGACCGGGCCCCGCGTCAGTTGTCGGCTAGGCCCTGCTTACTGGGCAGCCCACTGGTGCATGTTCCAGGTGATGGAAGCCTGGCTCGGGTTCGGCTGGACGTTCTGGAGGTTAGAGCTCCAGGCGGACAGAGCCGGCTGCGAGTACAGCGGGATCGTCGCCAGGTCGTCCCAGAGGATCTTCTCGACCTGCTGGATCAGCGGCGCGACCTTGGTCGGGTCGGTCTCGGCCAGGATCTGCTCGGCGAGCTTGTCGTACTCCTTGTTGGAGTAGCAGCCCTTGTTGTTGCCCTTGGCCGACGGGGTGCACTTCTTCGGCGTCTGGTAGGTGGAGGTCCAGCCGCTGTTCAGCGACGAACCGGCCCAACCGAACAGAGCGATGTCGAAGTTGCCGTTGGCCAGGTCACCGGCGTCGTCGAAGAACTTCTCGCTGCCGGTGTCGGTGATCTCGAAGCCGACCGGGTCACACGAGGCCTTGATCAGCTCGACGACCTGGGTGCGGCGCGGGTTCGGCTGGTTGTAGCCGATGTTGACCTTGATCGGGGTCTTGACGCCCGAGTCGGCGATCAGCTTCTTGGCGCCCTCGATGTCGACCTTGTTGAACTTCTCGGAACCCGCGAAGGCCACGGCCTCGGCGTAGCCCGGCTGGAACGGCGTGATGTTGCGGGTGTTCATCGGGGCGGCGTTCGGGTTCTGCGGCTTGATCAGGTTGTCGACGATCTGCTGCCGCGGGGTGCAGGCCGCGAAGGCCTGACGCAGCTTGGCGTCCTTGAACGGGCCCTTGTTGAAGTTGAAGTCCAGGTGGTCATACAGGAACTGCTCACCTGTCTTCACAGTGACGTTCTGCAGCGCCTGCACCTGGGCCAGGATGTCCGGGTTCGACTGCGGCTCGATGATGTTCGTCTCACCGTTCTGCAGCGCCTGGACCTGCTGGTCCTGCGCGATGAAGCGGATGACGACCTTCTCGGTCTTGGCCTTCTCGCCCCAGAACTTCTCGTTGCGGGCCAGGGTGATGGACTGGCCGGGAGAGTAGGAGTCGAGCACGTACTGGCCGGAGGACGGGATGAGCGCCTTGTCCGGGAGCTTGCCGTTGAAGATCCAGCCCTTGCTGAAGAACTCGGCGGCCTTCTTGAGCTTGCCGTGGTCCTCGGCCTTGATGGCGTCGAACATCTCCTGCTCGGTGAGCCCACCCTGCTGGGCGACGATGTGCGCCGGCAGCTGGATGACGGGAGCGGCGGCCCAGTCACCGTACGACTGGGTGTAGTTGAGCGTCACCTCCTTGTCGCCAGGCGCGCACTCGGGCATCTTGATCTTGTCCCACGTCGTCGTGCTGATGTAGCTGAACTCGGGGAACTTGCCGGAGGCGGCCGCGTAGGTGAGCATGACGTCGTCACAGGCGATGGCGTTGCCGTCGGACCAGACCGCGTTCGGGTTGATGGTGTACTTCACCGTCAGCGGGTCGTCAGAGGTCTTCTCGTACGTGCCCATGTCCTTGTCCGGCGTGACCGAACCGTCGGCGCCGTAGTACCAGAAGTCCGTCAGGACCCGGCCCAGGACGATGTGGTTCTTCGAGGAGTACTCCTCGGCCGTCTGGGCGTTGTAGGAGCTGATCTCCTGCTCGAACGTGTGCGTGATCGTCGAGGCGTTGGCGGCGCCGCTGGCCGGGGCGGAGGCGCCGGTCGACGGGTCCGCGGCGGGCGCGTTGTCGGTAGCGCCGCAGGCCGTCAGCAGGATCGCTGCTCCCGTCGCCGCTGCCAGGAACCTTCCGGCCCTGCGTGCAGATGACACGGACTCACTCCTTGGGGGTTGAAACTCAACAAGTCGCTCTGCGGAGAAATGAAGCATTACTTCACAGACTGAGGTAAGGGGTCACAGCAGAGTGTTGCAGACCTGATGCCGTCAACGGCATGTTCTGTAACAAAGACGGGGCGAATAGGTGCAAATCACCACGCAGTAGTTACTCATGGTAATCAGGCGCCTGGGAGCGTTCTCTGGTTGTCCACAGCCTCGCTGACCCGTCCACAGAATCCCGTTCGCCGCGGCTCGTCAAGCTTGTCATCGCCCATCCTGTGATCCCCGACCCTTGCTGCTGGAGGATACCGATGGAGCATTCCACACCCGTCACGCGGGTACACGAGCGTTTCGCGTCAGGGCCCAGTGCGGTCGTCCCCGCCGTCACCTGGACCAGACGCGCGCCCTCGCCGACGAGCACGACGCTCGGGCCGGTGCGGACCGCGGACACCCGGCTTTTCCCCATCGCCTCGCGTACGGCAAGCCGCTCCGCCTCGTCCCGCGGGGCGAGCTGGACGACGGGTGGCTCACGCGGGGTGAGCTCGACGATGGGTCGCTCCGCTGCATCACGTGGCGTCAGCTGGACGATGGGGCGGCCCTCCGCCTCATCGCGGGGGACCGACCGCTCCGCCTCGTCGCGTGGGGTGAGCTGGACGGCGGGTCGCTCACGCGGGGTGAGCTCGACGATGGGACGGCCTTCCGCATCATCGCGCGGGATCGGCCGCTTCGCCTCGTCACCTGGGGTGAGCTGGACAAGACGCCTCACCGCCGACACACGTGGGGTGGGCCGCGCGTCACGCGCGGTGGTCTGGGCAGGACGCCCCGGCGGCGCACCGTCCGACAGGACCTCGGCCCGGCACCGGCCCGACGCCGCGCCACCCAACGGAACTCCGTCGGGTGGCCAGGAGAACGGCGCGCCCAGCACACCTGTTGACGCAGTGGTCATCCCCTTCCCCGCCCGTCCGCTCCGGGCCCGTGCCCCGCGTCGGCCGGAGGGCCCTGACCGGCGCCCACCCACCCCCGCCGGAGCCAGGCCGACACCGTTCCAGCAGGCAGCGACGACCCAAGTGGGCGCCCACCAGGAAGCCGAACGACCGGCCGCATGACCCCCCAACCCGCCCTCCGTGAGCTGCACGCCAACCCCCCTGTATGCCCAGGTGCCGTCTGGCGGCGCCCCGGGCTCGGTCGCCCGTTTCGCGTGGGCTGCACGCCGAGCCCTCGTCGCCCCGCCTGCTCGGCCTGGCGGCGCCCCGGGCTCGGTCGCGCGTCCCGCTTGAGCTGCGCGCCAACGCCCCCGTCACCCGATCTGCAGGCCCAAACCCGCCTAACCGTGCCCCCAAGCACCACCACCCGCTCTGCACGGCAACCGGTGCTGGGTGTGTTCGGGTGGTGGGGAACGATCGTGGGCGGCTCTACGTCGTAGCCGTTATGACGGATTTCGCGGGGATCGACGAGCAGCTTCGGGTGGCGAAGGAGCGGGTGCGGCGCTTCGACCAGCTGACGCGGCAGCGGGGCGCGGTCACGGGTCAGCTCGGCCAGGTACGGCAGGCGGTCGCCGATCTCCGGGCGCGGCTCGCCGACGAGGAGGGCGACGTGACCCGCCTGGAGAGCGGTTTCGCCGGATTCCTCGCCAAGCTGGTCGGCTCCAAGGAGGAGCGGCTCACTCAGGAACGGGCCGAGGTGGAGGCCGCACGGCAGCGGCTGGATGGTCAGCGCGCACGGGTCGCATCGCTCGAAGCCGACCTCGCGGGGATCGACGGCGAGCTGGCGCGCCTCGGACCCGTTCACGAGGAGTACGCGAGGCTGCTCGCCGACAAGGAGCGGCTGCTGATCGAGCTGGCCGACCCGCGCGGGCAGGAGTTGGCAGACCTGGCGGTACGGCTCGGCGACCGGGCCGCCGACCTGCGCGAGCACGACGAGGCGCAGAGGGCGGGCGTGGCGGTGGGCCGTGAGCTCTCCTACGTGCTCGACCGGCTGAACAGCGCGAGCGGGGCGTCTCAGTGGGACGTGCTCGGTGGCGGGTACATGGCCGACGCGGTCGAGCGTACCCGGCTGGAGGAGGCCGACCAGGCGGCGTGGCGGGCGCAGCGGCAGCTCGACGTGTTCTCAAGGGAGCTGGCGGACATCGGCATCGCGGGCGGACCCCGGCTTCCCGAGGTGGACACGCGGTGGTTCGTGGACACCTTCCTCGACAACATCATCACCGACGTGCTGAAGCACCAGCAGATCAACGAGACGCGCGACGCGGTGGCCCAGGTGGCGGCGTGGGCCGACGCGACGGTGGCGGCCATCGCGCGGCGCAGCGGCGAGCTGTCCGCCGAACGTGCCGCTCTGCTGGCCCGCCGCGACGAACTCCTCGCCCCGACCGCTGATCGAGAGATATGAGGCGGGACGCCAGGCAGGCCCGAAGGCGAGGCGTCCTGCAAGGAGATCGGAGGCCGCTGGGCGCGGAGGTATCGGCGAGGCATGGGGGAGGAAGATCGGGCTGGGGTGGGGCGGCTCGGGTGTGAGGAGCGAATGTCGGGCTGAGGTTGGGCGGCTCGGGGCGAGGAAGGAAGACCGGGCGGGAGCAGGAGGGTGCAGGCCAGGAAAAGGGAGATCCGGAGAAGGCCGGGCGGACAGGGGAAGGTCAGGAGAGGGTGCGGGCGTGTTCGTGGGCCTCTGTGACGGCTGCGGGGATGTCCAGCACGGGGAAGATCGCGTGCCGGATCACCCGGAGCGCGTCGACCACGAGGATCAGCCGCTTGAGCCGTACCACCTGACCCGACCGGAACGTCGGCAGCCGCAGCGCCGCCGCCAGCCGTAGCTCGGTGTCCGAGAGCAGCGGAAACGGTATCTCCTCCATTTCGGCGAAGACCGCCTGCTCGTCGGGTCGTTGCGTGCTCACTCCGCGCACCGCGATCCCGTCGGCGGCGAACGTGGGGGCCATCCCCTTGAACAGCCGGTTCTCCAGCGTGCAGCCCAGCGCCCCCGGCACGTCGCTCCATCCGGGCGGCAGCGGCGACGGCACGCCGGTCGCCGGGTAGGTGAAAAGGACCGTGGGCCCGTCCACCACCTCGACGGGCCCGTTCGCGCTCTCGAGTCGCATGGGCGCGGGGATCGGCGTGCCGACCAGCGCGTGGACCCGGCGCGCCTCGGGGCTGCCGGGGGTGGCCACGCCGGTCAGGATCCCGTCGCCGGCCAGCCACCGGTCGCCCCAGTCCTGCATCGCGATCAGCACCGGCGCCAGCGCCCACCCCACGTCGGTCAGCGCGTACTCGTGGCGGACCGGCCCCGACTGGTACGGCCTGCGCTCCAGCACCCCGTGCTCGACCAGGTGCCGGAGCCGTTCGGTCAGGACCTTGCGGGAGATGCCCAGCTCCCCGAGCAGCTCTTCGAAACGCAGGCGCCCCCGGGCGGCCTCCCGCACGATCAGCAGGCTCCACCAGTCGCCGACCACGGATGCGGCCTGCGCGATCGAGCACTGGACGTCCTGCTCGCGTAGCTCTCTGGTCATGCCACGACTCTACTCCGTCTAAGTCTCTAAAAGAGACTGAGGATGCGGCCCAGCGCGCTCTCCAGCGTGCCAACGGGGTCGAGGTCGGCGCCGTGGCTGCGCCAGGCGATGTAGCCGTCCGGCCGCACGAGGACCGCGCCGCTCCCGCCCACGCCGTACCGCTCCTGCCAGACCCCCTCGACGTCCAGCAGTTCGCCGCCGATGCGGTGCGGCGCGAGGCGCACCCCGAGCCGGTCCCTGACCGCGCGTCCCGCGTCCACCCATTGCTGTCCGTACGGCCCGGCGAGCAGCACGAACCCCGACCCGAACAGGTCGAGCGCCGAGATCGGGCGCCCGTCCCAGTCGAGGACCACGTGCGGGGCGCGGCTGCCCGGCCTGCCGGTCGGGACGCGGGGGTCCTCCATCGGCAGACCGTCGTCGTCAGGCTCGGACAGAATCGCGGCGGAGCGGTACCGGTAGCCGAGGATCACGGCGAACGGGTCCTCGATGGGCTCGGGATAGTCGACCCGCTGAGCGGCGGGCATGCGGAAGCCGAGGTTCGCGAGCTGGGCGTCGGCGGTCAGCTCACCGACGGGGCGGCGTTCGGCGTCGTAGGAGTCGAGGAAGGCGGGGTCGGCCTGGCCCGAGACGACCAGCCACAGCCGCCACGCCAGGTCGCACCCGTCCTGGAGCGCGGTACTCCCGCCCTGTCCGCCGGTCGGCGGCATCGTGTGGGCGGCGTCGCCCGCCAGGAACACCCGTCCCGCCCGGTAGGTGTCGGCCAGGACGTGCGCGATGGTGAACGTCGTGGTGTCCAGGAGGGCGACGTCGAGGTCGGGCACGCCGACGCCGAGCCGTATCATCTCGACGGCGTCGAAGTCGGCGACCTTGCTTTCGGCGTTGAGGCCGAGCACGTGCGCCCCGACGCCGGTCCCGGTGATGAAGACGCCGGTGAACGTGTCGTTGCGCAGGTACCAGAGGGTGACCTCGCCGTCGTTGACCAGGCCGCCCAGGTCGGCGTCGAACATGATCGCGTGCATGTGGTTCAGTACGCCCTTGCCCGAGGTCGGGATCCGCAACGCCGTCCTGATCGGGCTGTGGTAGCCGTCGGCGGCGATCACGTAGTCGGCGCGCACGGTCGTCTCGGCGCTGTCGGCGCGGATCAGCGCGGTCACGCCGTCGTCGTCCTGCTCCATCGAGACGAGCTCGGTGGAGAAGCGCAGGTCGGCGCCCAGCTCCTCGGCCCTGCGGCGCAGGACCCGCTCGATCTCGGCCTGCGGCGCGCCCAGGTAGGGGGCGGGCGACAGGTGGGCGGGGAGGGGCGAGGTGTTGGTGTCGAGGAGGATCTCGGGGTTCGGGTCGGTGAGGCTGGCCGCGATCGCGATGCGCATGTCCTCGCCGACGCCCTGCCGGATGGCGCCGAGCTCGGCTTCCAGGCCCGGCACGGGGCGCAGCAGTTCGACGGCGCGCGGGTTGAGGCCGTACGCCTTGGGCTGGATGGAGGTGCTCGCGTGCCGTTCGACGAGCATGACGTCGACGCCGCGCCAGGCGAGCATGGTCGCGGCGCTGAGGCCCGCGTAGCCGCCGCCGACGATCAGGACGGGTACTCTCATCGGGAGCTCCTTCGAGACATATCGCGTGTGCTCACGATATGACGCGAATTACTCGATGGTCAAGATATATCTCGACTTGCCCTACGCGTATCCGTCGTCACGAGCCGTCGGCGGGGCCGCCGCCACAGACGCTCGCCGGGTGGCCCCCCGCCCGGCTGCTGGCGCGCGTCAGTCGCGCAGGTGCTCCTCCAGGCGGTCGACCTTGCTGGTCATGCCGTCGGTGACGCCAGGGCGCACGTCCGCCTTGAGCACCAGGCTCACTCGGGGCGCGACCTCGCCCACGGCCTCCACCGCCCGCTTCACCACGTCCATCACCTCGTCCCACTCGCCTTCGACCGTGGTGAACATGGCGTCCGTGCGGTTGGGCAGCCCGCTCTCACGCACCACCTTCACCGCGCGCGCGACCGGCTCGGACACGCCTTCGCCGACGCCGAGCGGCGTGATGGAGAATGCAACGATCATGCACCCGATCCTAGACCGGACGGGAAGGCGTGGGTGGGAGCGGCGGCCCCCACCCACGGAGCCTCAGTGGTCGTGACCTTCGTGGTCGTCGTCGTCCTCGTCGCTGGGCCCCTCGGAGGGCTCGACGCCCAGAACGGCCTCGCGAGGCTCGACCTCCTGGACGTGCTCGATCAGCGAGAGCACGTGGTCGGGCTCGATGAGCCACTGCAGCGCGGTCGCGCCGGTCTCGTCGGAGGTGACCAGCTCCGCCTGCTCCTTGCGCTCGTCCTCGTCGAGCTCGGCCTCAGGGTGCCGGATCTCGGCGAGGGCGGCCGCCTGCAGGGCGGCGACGTCGAGCACCTCGACGGTCAGCTCGACCGTGAGGCGAAGGAACTTTTCTTCATCACTCATGGCAGAAGAGCCTAGGGCAGCTTCCACTCGACGGGGGTCGCGCCTTGCTGGACGAGCAGCTCATTGGCGCGACTGAAGGGCCGTGAGCCGAAGAATCCGCTGCGGGCCGACAGGGGGGAGGGGTGGGCGGACTCGATGCGCGGCACCCGGCCGAGCATCGGCGCCAGGTTGCGGGCGTCGCGGCCCCACAGGATCGCCACCATGGGCTTGTCGCGCGCGACCAGCGCGTGGATGGCCTGCTCGGTGACCTCCTCCCAGCCCTTGCCGCGGTGGGAGGCGGGCTTGCCCGGCATGACGGTCAGCACCCTGTTGAGGAGCAGGACGCCCTGCTCGGCCCACGGGGTCAGGTCGCCGTTGGACGGCATCGGCAGGCCGAGGTCGGTCTCCATCTCCTTGTAGATGTTGCGCAGGCTGCCGGGCAGCGGGCGCACGTCGGGGGCCACGGAGAAGGACAATCCGACGGGATGCCCGGGCGTGGGGTAGGGGTCCTGGCCCACGATCAGCACCTTGACCTCGTCGAAGGGCTGATTGAAGGCGCGCAGGACATGGGAACCCGAGGGGAGGTACTGCCTGCCCTCGGCGATCTCGTTGCGGAGGAACTCGCCCATCTCCGAGATTCGCTCGGCGACGGGCTCGAGGGCGCTAGCCCATCCTGGTTCGACTACTTCGTGCAGGGGACGACCGGCCATGGTCATGCACCCTACCGATCAGGTCCGACAGACCGCATGCCGTACCGAAAAGATCACAAAGCGGGTTTGACCGGTTTGACCAGCCACGCGGTGAAGAAGGCGTCGAGCTGCTCGCCCGAGACCTTCTCCGACAGGGCGACGAAGTCGGCGGTGGCGGCGTTGCCGTACTTGTGGTCGCTGACCCAGGTGCGCAGGATCGTGAAGAACACCTTGTCACCGACCTTCTTGCGCAGGGCGTGCAGGGTCATCGCGCCGCGGGAGTAGACGGCGTCGTCGAAGAGCTTCTTGGCACCGCCAGGGTCGGCGGGCGGGGTCTTCCAGAACGCGTCGTCGGCGGGCCTGCCGTAGGCGTTGGCGAAGGCGGCCGACAGGCGGGTGGCGCCGCGTTTGTCGGCCCACAGCCACTCGGCGTAGGTGGCGAAGCCCTCGTTGAGCCAGATGTCCTGCCAGCGCTCGGGGGTGACCGCGTTGCCGAACCACTGGTGGGCCAGCTCGTGCGCGAGCAGGGCGTCGTCGGGGTTGTTCGGGTAGATCGGCCTGGTCTGCGTCTCCAGCGCGTAGCCGACCTCGGGGGCGTTGTCGACGATCGCGCCGGTGACGGAGAACGGGTAGGGGCCGAACAGTCCGCTGAAGTAGGCCAGCACCGGGCCGTGCCGCCGCACCAGGCGCTTGGCCGCCGCCGCCTGCGCGGGGTCGACGGCGACGATCGTGCGCAGGCCGCCGACCTTGGTGTCGGTGAGCTTGAAGGCGCCGATGGAGACCGTCGTCAGGTAGCTGGCCATCGGCTCCTTGGCGGTCCAGACGTAGGTCGTCCTGCCCATGGTGGTGTTGCGGGAGACGAGCTCGCCGTTGGCGACCGCCACGCGCCCGTTCGGTACGGTCACCGCGAACCGGTAGCGGGCCTTGTCGGTCATGTGATGGTTGCCGGGGTACCAGGTCTTGGCGCCCTGCGGCTCGTTGGCGTTGAACACGCCGTCGGGCGTGCGCACCCAGCCTTCCTTCGAGCCGTCGGGATCGACGAGGTGGGTGGGCTTGCCGCGGTAGGCGACCACGACCCTGAACGCCTTGCCCTTGGCGATCGCGGCGGCGGGGGTGACGACCAGCTCGTCGGCCTGGCGCGTGAACCGCGCTTTCGTGCCGTCGACGGCGACGGAGGCGACGGTCAGGCTCCTGACCAGGTCGAGGTTGAAGCGGGTGAGCGTCTGGGTGCTGTGCGCGCTGATCGTCGCGGTGCCCTTGAGCACGCGGGTGCCGGGGTCGTAGTCGAGCGCCAGGTCGTAGTGGCGGGCGTCGTAGCCGCCGTTGCCCTGCGCAGGGAAGTACGGGTCACCCGCGCCCTGGGCGCCGGGGGAGTCAGCCGCGCTCTGCGCCCCCGGGGCGTCAGCCCCGCTCTGAGCGCCCGAGGAGTCGGCCAGGCCTGGAGCACCCGGGGCGTCGGCCGGGCTCTGACCGCCCGGGGCGTCGGCCACGGCGGGCGGGAACGGCAGGGTGAGCGCCGCGACGGCGGTCAGCGCGAGAAGACGCTTCATAACGTGATTCTCGCGCACCCCACGAGCGCACCCCCACGAGCGGGCCCCACGAGCGCATCCCATGAGCGCCCGTTGGCAGTGGAGACCCGACGGGCGCGCACCCGTCCGCGGGTGACCGCGGACACACGCACGCCTGCGGCAACATGCGGGCGCCCGCCCGTCGGGGGTATTTCGCGGGCGCCCGCCCGTCTGCCCCTGGAGGCAGGCGGGCGCCCGTGGATCACTTCACCGAGCCGGCCATCATGCCCTGCACGAAGTACCGCTGGAAGGCGAAGAACAGCACCAGCGGAATGATCAGCGACAGGAAGGCGCCGGGCGCGATGATGTCGACGTTGGTCCCGAACTGCCGCATCTGCGACTGCAGCGCCTTGGTCATGGGCTGCGACGCGGTGTCGGCGAAGACCAGCGCGATGAGCAGGTCGTTCCACACCCACAGGAACTGGAAGATCCCCAGCGAGGCGATCGCGGGCTTGCCCAGCGGGAACACCACGGTCGCGAAGATCTTCCACTCCGACGCGCCGTCCATCCTGGCCGCCTCCAGCAGCGAGGCCGGGATGCCGACGAAGAAGTTGCGGAGCAGGAAGATCGCGAAGGGCAGGCCGAACGCGACGTGGAACAGGACCACGCCGGGGATCGTGCCGAAGATGCCGACCTGGCCGTACAGGGTCGCGATCGGGATCAGCGCGATCTGGATCGGCACGATCAGCAGGCCGACCACGACCAGGAACAGCGTGTCGCGCCCGCGGAACTCCATCCACGCGAAGGCGTAGGCCGCCATCGCGGCGATGCCGATCACCAGCACCGTGGTGGGCACGGTGATCAGGACCGTGTTCCAGAACGACGCGGAGAAGCCGGTGGCCAGCAGGCTGGAGTAGCTGCTGATCGTCAGCTCGGCGGGCTTGGTGAAGATCGTCCACCAGCCCTCGGAGTTGTTGACCGTCTCGTCGCGCAGTGAGACGACGAGCAGGCCGAGGGTCGGGACCAGCCAGAACAGCCCGATGAGGATCATCACGACCTGGACGGCGCCGCCGCCGAGGCGGTCGACGATCCTGCCGATAGGGCCTCGCCGTACGGCTCCCGCCTGAACGTGAGCCATCACTGCTCCCTCCTGAACCGGCGGATGTTCATGACCATGAACGGCAGGACCAGGACCAGCAGGAAGATCGCGAGCGCGCTGCCCAGCCCCTGGTTGTTGCCCCCGCCGAAGGAGACTCGCCACATCTCCAGCGCGATCACGTTCGCGTTCGGCTGCACCGAGCCTGGCGCGATGATGAAGACGAGGTCGAAGACCTTCAAGGTATTGATGATCATCGTGACGAACACGACGAGCAGCACCGGCGACAGCAGCGGCACGGTGATCTTCCTGAACACCTGCCACTCGGTCGCGCCGTCGATGCGCGCGGCTTCCAGCGCGTCCCGCGGGATTCCGGCCAGGCCGGCCGCGATCAGCACCATCGCGAAGCCCGCCCACACCCAGACGAACGCGCCGATGATGGCGGGCGTGATCAGGGTCGGGCCGAGCCAGGTCAGGCCGTTGAACGGCGCCTCGAAGTTCGACTGCGGCAGCCGTACGGTGTAGGAGCCGGGGGCCAGGCCCTCGAAGCGGAAGGTGCCGTCGGGGCCGGTCGTGGCGGTGGCCGCGACGCTGCCGCCGCTGACCGCCTCCACGGTCACGCCGGGCAGGCCCTTCTCCGTGCCGTCGACCTCGCCCGCCTTGCCGCCGCCTCCTGGCGTGAAGTCCAGCCAGATGGTGCCGGTCAGGCCCTGACCGGTGGCCGCCGCGGCGGGCTTGGCGTCGGCGGGCACGGCCTCGGGCTTGAGCCCGACCAGCGGGATCAGCACCGGCTGGCCGGCCTGCACGGGCTGCTTGGTGACGACCGCGCCGCCCTCCTGGGCGACGGGCGAGGTGTCGTTCTCCCTCGGCCGCGCCCCCTCCAGGCCGCCGCCGCTGGAGAAGACGCCCGAGACCGTCGACATGAGCGCGTTGGCCACGCCGCGGTCCGGAGCCTCCTCGTAGACCAGCCGGAAGATGACGCCGGCGGCCATCAGGGAGACGGCCATCGGCATGAACACGATCAGCTTGAACGCGGTGGACCACTTGATGCGTTCGGTGAGCACGGCGAAGATCAGGCCCAGCGTGGTGACGATGATCGGGGCCACCACCACCCAGATCAGGTTGTTCCTGATGGTGGTGAGAGTGCCGGAGTCGGTGAAGATCGTGCCGTAGTTCTGCAGGCCGACGAACTGGGTGCCGGTCGCGTCGTAGAGGCTGCGGAAGATCGAGTAGATGATCGGGTAGATGACCCAGATGCCCAGCAGGACCATCGCGGGCAGAACGAAGAACCAGGCCACGATGGCCGAGGGGCCCAGTCTGCTACGGCCGGTCTTGGCGCGGGTATTGGCGGGGTCGGGGCTTTCGGCGGGAGTCTGGGGGGTGGGGTCCGGCCCGGGGGTGGACCCGCGCGACGTGGTGTCGCGCGGGTCGGTCGGGCCGTTCAACCTGTCGGTCACGGCCTCGCCCCTTTACTTCCAGGCCTTGGCGGCCTCGGTCTCAAGGGCCTTGGCAGCGGCCTTGGCGTCCGCGGGGTCGCGCAGGAAGTCCTGCAGCACCTTCCACTCGCCCTTGCCGTCGGTGCCGCCGAAGGCACTCGGCGCCAGGTCGGACATGTCGTACCTGACGCTCTCACCGGCGGAGATGATCGTCTGCGCCAGCTGCTTGGTCAGGTCGCTCGGGTAGTTGTCCGGCGAGACGTTGCGGTTCGGCGACAGGTAGCCGGGCAGCTTCGCCCAGATCTCGCCGCCCTCCTTGGAGGCCAGGAACTCCAGCAGCGCCATGGCGCCGGGAGACTCCTTCAGCGCCACGGCGATGTCACCGCCGAGGACGACCGGCGCGGTGTCGCCGACCTTCGGGAAGGGGAACACCTTGGCCGACTCGCCGATCTTGGCGCCGGACTGGGTGGCGGAGGCGGCCACGAAGTCGGCCTCGATGACCATCGCGCCCTTGTCCTGGCCGTACACCTGGGTCACACAGGTCGGGAAGTCGGTCTGCAGGGCGCCGGCGTTGCCGCCGACCATGTAGTCCTTCTTGCCGAAGATGCCGGCCATCTTCTCCAGCGCGGTCACGACGGAGGCGTCGGTCCAGGGGATCTCGTGCTTGGCGAGCTGGTCATACTTCTCGGGGCCCGCGCTCGAGAGGTAGACGTTCTCGAACAGGTCGGTGAGCGTCCAGCCGGAGGCGCCGCACAGCGAGAACGGCGGGGTGCCGGAGTCGGAGATCGCCTGCGCGGTCTTCATCAGCTCGTCCCACGTGGTCGGAGCCTGCACGCCGGCGTCGGTGAACGCGGCGTCGCGGTACCAGATGATCGACTTGTGCGCGGCCTTGACGAGCACGCCGTACACCTGGCCGTCCGCGGAGCCGAGCTCCTTCCAGTACGGGGTGTAGTTGTCGTCGATCTGCTTCTGGACCTCGGGGCTGAGGGGCTTGAGCGCCTTCTGGTCGGCGTACTGCTTGACCAGGCCCGGCTGCGGGAGGATCGCGATGTCGGGCGGGCTGCCGCCCTGGATGCGGGGGCCGAGGTAGGCGCCGGTGTCCTCACCCGTGGAGGCGTAGGTGACGTCGGCGCCGGTCTTGTCCTCGAAGGCCTTCAGCACGGCCTCGAAGTTGGTCTGCTCCTCACCGGTCCACTTGGCGGCGACCTCGATCTTCACCCCCTCCAGGGCCTTGGTGGCGGCGGCCGGCGCGGAGCTGGCGGCTCCGGTCTGCTGGGGGGTCGTCGTTGGGGCGTTGCCGCAGGCGGCGACGGCTACCGCGAGCCCCGCCAGAACAACTGCTTTGCGCATGATGCCTGACCTCGTATCACTGGGTTGCGATGATCTCGGCTAGCTCTGCCTTCATGGAGGCAGCCACGTCATCGGTTGGCTGGTCGTACGGCGGGCTGAAGGCCTTGGAGACCGCACTGGCGATCACCAGGCTCAGCTGGTTGTAGTTCGCGCTGACCGGTCGCGGCTTGGCCGCGAGGATGCTCTCCTTCAGCACGGGCAGATAGGGGAAGCGCTTGATCAGCGAAGGGTCGTCATAGAGCTCGGCCCACACCGGGGGGAAGGAACCCTCGGTCAGCACGCGTCGCTCGTTCTCCAGACTGGTGAAGTACTTGATGAACTCCTGCGCGGTGTTCTGCCGCTTGGAGTAGGCACTGATGGCCAGGTTGGCGCCGCCCAGCGAGCTCGATCCCGGCCCGTCGGGGCCGGGGAGCCTGGTCACCGCGAACTTGCCCGCCACCTTCGACTGCGTGGCGGGGCCGTACGCGTGGGGCCAGTTGCGGGCGAAGACCAGCTGTCCGTTCTGGAAGGCCAGCCTCGACTCCTCCTCCTTGTAGTTCAGCGCCTGCGGAGGGATCCATCCCTCGCGCAGGCCCTGGGTGAAGAAGTCGAGCGCCTGCTTCGCCTTGGCCTCGTCCAGGTCGAGCAGGCTTCCGCCCGCCGACTGGACCGCCTCGGCGAAGTTGACCGTCAGTCCCTCATAGGCGGCCAGCTGTCCCGCGTAGCCGCCGATGTCGTGCTTCTTGGTGATCGCAAGTGCCTGTGCGCGAAGCGCGGCCCAGGTCGTGGGCGGCTTCTTGACCAGGTCCTTGCGGTAGTAGAGCAGCCCGGCGTTGCTGGTGTACGGCACCGCCCAGAGCTTGCCCCGGTAGACCGCGGTGTCGACGACCGGCGGCAGGAACCTGTCGAGCGGGAACTGCCCGCGCTCCAGGGGGATGATCCAGCCGTTGTCGGCGAACTCCGCCGTCCACACCACATCGAGTCCGAGCACGTCGTAGCGGTCGCTCCTGGCCTGCAGGTTCGACACCAGTTGTGCGCGCTGCTCGTCGGCCGCCTCCGGCAGTTCGAGCAGCGTCACCTTCTGCGCGGGGTGCGCCTTGTTCCACCGGTCCAGCAGGGGTTGTAGATAGCCGGTGGTGTCGCGTCCCGTGGCGAAGGTGATCGGGCCGTTGGGGTCTTCCCCGCCCTCTTCCGTCGCCGCCGCGCATCCGGCCACCAGGAGCGCGATCAGGATCACGGAAAGGGGACGGAACACGCATGACCTCCAAATTTCGACCGGATTACATTCGTGTTAGGTAGATGCATTCATGTTATGCACAGCGCTAATCTGAACGTCAACGGATATGTCCGTAACGAGCGCGTAACGAGGAGGTGGGGCGTGCGGTTGCACCTGCTGGCGCTCCTCGCGAAGGAACCCGCACACGGGTACGAGCTCAAGCAGGCTCTGGAGCAAACCTTCGGCACTGCGTACCCCTCACCCAACATCGGCCAGATCTACGTGACCCTAGGCCGTCTGGAGAAGGACGGCCTGGTCAGGGCCGTTGACGTCGAGCAGTCCAACCGGCCGAACAAGAAGGTCTACTACCTGACGGCCAATGGCCGCGACACGCTCACCGACTGGGTCGACGAGCCGACGGAGGGCCCGCGGGTGCGCGACGAGTTCTTCATGAAGCTCGTCCTCGCCCCGCTGACCGGCATCGCCGACCGCATGGCGTTGATCAACCGGCAGCGCCGCCACTACCTTGCGCTGATGCGCGATCTCAACGAACTGGCCGAGCGGACCGATCAGGACAACCAGGTCGCGCTCCTGCTGATCGAGGGCGCCATGCTGCACCTGCAGGCCGACCTCGACTGGCTCGAACGCTGCCAGGAGGATCTGACGTGACCGTGCTCAAAACCGTCAACCTTGTGAAGATCTACCAGAACAAGCACGTGCCCGTTCCCGCGGTGCGCGGCGTGGATCTGCAGGTCGACGAGGGCGAGTTCGTCGCGATCATGGGCCCGTCCGGCTCGGGCAAGTCGACGCTCGTGCACATGCTCGGCGGGCTCGACACCCGCACCAGCGGCGAGATCTGGCTGGACGGCCGGCGCGCCGACACGCTCTCCGAGAGCGCGTGGGCGCTGCTGCGACGCAGGAAGATCGGGTTCGTCTTCCAGTTCTTCAACCTGGTCGCCAGCATGACCGTCGCCGACAACGTCGAGCTGCCCGCGCTGCTGGCCGGGGCCTCGCCGAAGGAGGCGCGCGAGCGCAGGGAGTACCTCCTGGACGCCCTCAGCCTCACCGAGCGGGTCGAGGCCTCGCCCGCCCAGCTGTCGGGCGGCGAGCAGCAGCGCGTGGCCCTGGCCCGCGCGCTGGCCAACAAGCCGAGCCTGCTGCTGGCCGACGAGCCCACCGGCAACCTCGACAGCCGCAACACCCGCGACGTGCTTCGCCTGCTGAGCGAGGTGCACCGCGAGGGGCAGACGATCGTCCTGGTCACCCACGACGCCAGGGTGGCCAGCCTTGCCGACCGGGTCGTCTCGCTGCTCGACGGCCAGATCGTCGACGACGGCAAGATCGCTCGCAGGCGTCCCGGCAGGGGCGGCGGCGCGGGAGAGGTCATCGACCTTCGATGAGAGCCGGCGCCCGATGGATCAAGGCCGACCTGCGCGCCAGGCGCGGCCAGGCCGTACTGACCGTGTTGACGATCGCCGGCATCGTGGCCGCGCTGATCACCGCGGCCACCCTGCTGGAGGACGGCACCAACCCCTGGCGCGGCCTGTTCGCCCAGACCAACGGCGCCCACCTGTGGGTCCACACCAAGGACAGGCCGCAGGTCGTCGCGCTCAAGGGGATCGACGGGGTGACGCAGGCGTCAGGGCCGTACCGCACGGCGCCCGTGACGGTGCTGCAGGAGCGCGGGAAGGCGCCCGCCGCGCTGCGCGCCATGCCGGTGGCCCCGCCCGAGGTGGCGCGGCCCGTGGTGGCCGACGGCGGCTGGCTCAACCCCGCCCAGCCCGACGGCGTGGTCGTCGAGAGCTCCTTCGCCAGGGCGCTCGGGCTGCGCCTGGGCAGCGCGGTCACCGTGACCGCGCTGAGCGGCGCCCGCCACGTGCTGTACGTGCGCGGCCTCGCCGACACCGCCGACCAGGGCTTCTACCCCGAGTGGACACCCGGCCTGATCTGGGTGCTGCCGGAGAAGCTCGACCGGGTCGAGCCCGAGCTCGGCCGCAGCGAGTGGGTGACGGGCCTGCGCCTCGACGACGTCGAGGCGACCCAGTTCGTCTCCCAGCGCGTCGTGGTGATGCTCGACGAGGAGGTCCAGCGCGTCTACACCTGGCGCGAGGTGCGCGCCGCCATGGAGCTGGACAACCGCCTGCTCGGCACGCTGCTGGCGCTGTTCGGCATCGTCGGCCTGGTGGCCGCCGCGCTCGCGCTGGCCAACGCCGCGGGCGGCCGGGTGCTGTCGCAGCTGCGCGACCTGGCGACGCTGAAGTCCATGGGCTTCACCAGGGGCCAGGTGGCGGGCCTGCTGCTGGTCGAGCACGGCGCGCTCGGCCTGCTGGGCATCGCGCTCGGCGTGCTGCCCGGATGGCTGGTGGCCTGGCTGGTGCTCGACAGGGGCTCCGTCGCGCTCGTGCCGCTGCTGGTCATCGCCGCGGGCACCGCGCTGGTCGTGCTGGTGGCCGTGGGCGTGCCGGCCTGGCGCGGCAGCCGTACGCCGCCCATTCCCGCCGCGCCCTCCACGCCGCCGCGCGGACGCCTGTCGCGGCTGGCCAGGCTCGCCCTCCTCGTACGGCTGCCGCCCGCGCTCGTGCTGGGCGCCCGCGACGCCTTCTCCAGGCGGGTGCCCGCCTTCCTGACGACGTTCGGCCTCGCCGTGCCGATGATGATGATCACCATCGGCCTCGGCGTCTGGGCCACGCTCGACAACTTCCTCGCCCACCCCGAGCAGGTGGGCCAGCACGCCCAGCTGCTGGCACGCCCCGGCAAGCTGACCCCCGAGGAGGCCAAGGCGATCGCCCAGCGCGACCCCGCCGTCCAGCAGGTCTATCCGGGAGCCGAGGTCGACGCGCTGGTGCCCGGCGAGGCCAGGTCCATCAGGGTGCGGGCGATCGGCGGGTCCGCCTCGCCGTACCCCTTCCCGGTGGTCGAGGGCCGCATGTACGCCGACAGGGGCGAGGCCGTCGCCGGGCAGGGCCTGCTCGACCTGCTCAAGGTGAAGATCGGCGACAGGGTGTGGCTGTCGGTCGGCGGCACCCCGCTGATCGTGCGCATCGTCGGCAGGACGGTCGAGCCCGACCTCGACGGCCAGGTGCTCTCGCTCGGCGTGGACAGCCTGGCGGCCAAGGACGTGGTGCCGCCCGAGTTCTGGGGCCTGGCGCTGAAGCAGGGCGCCGACCCCGCGGAGGTGCGTGACAGGCTGCTGGTGGCCTCGGGGGAGGGGCTGGAGATCCAGCGCGTGGTCAACCCGGCCGAGCGGCTGGCGGTCATCCGCGTGGTCATCGTCGCGCTCGTCGGCGTGCTCGCCCTGATCGGCCTGGCGAACCTGCTGACGGCCAGCGCGCTCGGCCTGCGCGACCACGCCCACGACCTGGCGGTGCTGAAGGCCATGGGGCTCACCCCGCGGCAGGTCATGGCCACGCTGGTGACGGGAACGGGGCTGCTGGTGGTCCTCGGCGTCGTCGTCGGCACGGCCGTGGGCTCGTTCGTCGTGCGGGGCCTGATCGACCTGCAGGGGCACACCAGCGGCGTGGGAGCGGGCATCGCCCGCCCGCCCTCGACTCTCATGCTGGTCGTGGCGGTGCTGGTGGCCGTGGGAGCGGCCCTGGCCGTCGCCCTGATCCCCGCGCGCAAGGCGGCAAGAGCGCAGGTGCCGATCACCGCGAGGTGACCGGCACCTGCGAGGAGGCCGCTAGTCGGCCTTCAGCGCGAACCAGTAGAAGCCGTGCCCCGGCAGGGTCAGCACGTACGGCGACTGGCCGATCTTCGGGAAGCGGACGCCGCCCCTGGCCTCGACGGGCACCATGCCCTCGAAGCGGCGCAGGTCAAGCTCCACCGGCTGCGGGAACTTCGACAGGTTGTTCACGCACAGCATCAGGTCGTCGCCCTCCTCACGCGTGAACGTGAGGACCGACGGGTTCGACGACCACATCTCGGTGTAGGCGCCGGTGCCGAAGACCGGGTGCTGGCGGCGGATCTGCAGCATCCTGCGGGTGAAGTGCAGCAGCGACGACTCGGTCTTCTGCTGCGCCTCCACGTTGACCGCCTGGAAGCCGTAGATGGGGTCCATGACCGTCGGCAGGTAGAGCCTGCCGGGGTCGGCGGTGGAGAAGCCCGCGTTGCGGTCGGGGCTCCACTGCATCGGCGTGCGGACCGAGTCGCGGTCCTCCAGCCAGATGTTGTCGCCCATGCCGATCTCGTCGCCGTAGTACATCACCGGCGAGCCGGGGAGGCTGAGCAGCAGCGCCGTGAACAGCTCGATCAGGTCGCGGTTGTTGTCGAGCAGCGGCGCCAGACGCCGCCTGATGCCGAGGTAGGCCCGCATGCGCGGGTCCTTGGCGTACTCGGCGTGCATGTAGTCGCGCTCTTCCTCGGTCACCGTCTCGAGCGTCAGCTCGTCGTGGTTGCGGAGGAAGATGCCCCACTGGGCGCTGTCGGGAAGCTTCGGGGTGCGCGACATGATCTCCGAGATCGGCTCGCGCGTCTCCTTCTTCACCGCCATGTAGATGCGCGGCATCAGCGGGAAGTGGAAGGCCATGTGGCACTCGTCGCCGCCCGTGGTGGGGTCGCCGAAGTACTCGACCACGTCCTCGGGCCAGCCGTTCGCCTCGGCCAGCAGCACCCTGTCGGGGTAGAGGCGGTCGACCTCGGCGCGCACCTTCTTGAGGTAGGCGTGGGTCTCGGCCAGCCCGCTGCAGTCGGTGCCCTCCCTCTCGAACAGGTACGGCACCGCGTCCAGCCGGAACCCGTCGATCCCGAGGTCCAGCCAGAACCTCAGGACCTCCAGCATCGCCTCCTGCACGGCAGGGTTGTCATAGTTGAGGTCCGGCTGGTGGTGGAAGAAGCGGTGCCAGTAGTACTGCTTGCGCACCGGGTCATAGGTCCAGTTCGACTCCTCGGCGCCGATGAAGATGATCGGCGCGTCGGGGTAGCCGGTCGGCTCGTCGGCCCACACGTAGAAGTCGCCGTAAGGCCCCTCGGGGTCATGGCGCGAAGCCTGGAACCACGGGTGCTGGTCGCTCGTGTGGTTCATCACCAGGTCGGTGATGATGCGGATCCCGCGCGCGTGCGCGGACTCGATGAGCTGCACGAAGTCACCGAGATCACCGAAGTCGGGCAGGATCTTCCCGTAGTCGGAGATGTCGTAGCCGCCATCGCGCAGCGGCGACTCGTACAGCGGCAGCAGCCACAGGCAGTCGACGCCGAGCCATTGAAGGTAGTCGAGCTTCTCGATGAGACCACGCAGGTCTCCGGTCCCGTCGCCGTTGGAGTCCTTGAACCCCCGGACGAGCACCTCGTAGAACACCGCCCGCTTGTACCAGCGTGGATCGGCCGAGACGAACGTCTCGGAGACCGATGGGTTGTACATATGACGCTCACAGAAGGAGATGTGGGCAGGACGAAGTCACCGGTTTCCCCGGCGTTGTTTGTGGTGACCGCGCCGCCTGGAGTCGTCATCCCTGCGAACCCATGCCCTGCCGGGATCAGATTTGTGACCTGATGCCCGGGAATCTACGGCGCTTACGGGCCGAACACTATCAGCCCCGTGGCCCTCCGGAACCCGCTTCGTTGTAGTGGTCGTCATACCCAGGAGATCACTTTGTAATCGTCCCGTTACCCAGTGTTCTCGGTGATGAAATTCGCAGGTCAGTCGCTAGGTCCCCTGCGGGGACGCCGCGCATGCGGGAAAATGTGGGTAGGTCGCCCGCCGACGTCGATATCCTCTTGGCGCAGGTG